>LUCD01000014.1 GCA_001593925.1 Candidatus Bathyarchaeota archaeon B26-1 | reverse complement strand
CAGAAAAATTACATATTTCTGATTTGGCGCGGGGATAGGATTCGAACCCTCGGCTTGAACTAATTAGGATATAGCTGACTTACAAGTTCATGCCAAATTAGTGGACTCCACTTCATGTTTCTTCTTAGGCTCTATTCTAGGTAGGGATTAACAACGAATACCCCCTTTTAATTTATGTGCTAAGGATAACGTTATCATAGTTCCAAGCGATAGTTAAAGAGGATTTGCCGTAATTTAATGAGCGGTAAGCTTTAGGTTACTTTACTTTTGTCTATTAAAGGTTAGCTCTTGAAGAAATAATATTAGAAAAAAATAATAGAACTTAAGCGTCCATCTTAATTGAGGATATTCCCGTCGAGGGATAATGGTGAAGGATAGCATCATCGAGACTTTTGATTTGACGAAGCGGTTTGAGGTTAGTTCACATGAGGATGTGGGTTACGGATTAGAGTACTTATCGCGGTTGGTGAAGCGGAAGCTCTTCAAGAGGGAGAGAAGATTCACAGTAGCCGTGGATCGAGTCAATTTGAAGGTGGAAAGAGGCGAGTTCTTCGGGCTTCTCGGCCCAAACGGGGCTGGAAAGACGACGCTCCTCAAGCTGTTAGCGGCGATTCTTTATCCTGATGAGGGAACCGCGTACGTTAACGGCTACGATATAAGAAAGGAACGGAGACAAGTGAGGTCTTCGATAAATATCATCGTCAGCGGTGGATGGCTTGGCTTCAACTGGTGGTTATCAGTTGAACAGAACTTGAAGTTTTTCGGCCGCCTTTACGGTTTACCAAAGAAACTTGCAGAGGAGAGGACGAATGAAGCCTTAAAGATTCTCGGCTTAGAGGAGCATAGGAACGAAGTGCCCTTCTATCTCTCAAGTGGGATGAGACAGAAGCTTCTCTTGGGAAAGGCTTTCCTACTCAGGAGCCCCGTCCTATTCCTCGACGAGCCGACGATAGGCCTCGACCCTAAAGCCGCCTACACAGTTAGACAGTTCGTTAAGGAGAAGTTGAACAAGGAGTATGGAATGACCGTTCTCATGTCAACCCATTACATGGAAGAGGCTGAGATGCTCTGCGACAGGGTCGCCATCATGGATGAAGGAAGAATAGTTGCAGTGGATACGCCGGATAACTTGAAGAAGCTAGTAAAGAAAGGAGAATTTCTAGAGATCAAAGCCGCGAATATGACACCAGAATTAATTAAGAAGATAGAAGGATTAGAGTTCGTCGAAGACGTAGTCACTCGTATGATCAACCCGGTTCTAGGCATCTCCGTTATAAGGATTCATACAAGTAACAGTCGAGCTTTAATGCCAGAGTTGACGCATATCCTCCAAAGCGAAGGCGCTCAGATCAGATTCATCAGAAACATAGAGCCCACCTTAGAAGACGTATTCATGAATATGACGGGGAAAAGGCTGAGAGAAGGATGACTGAGGAGCTTTCACTTGATCGGAAAGCGACACTCAGGGCGATATGGATATTCGTGAAACGCGACCTCAAGATATGGACATACTTCAAGGCCAACTTCATAATAAACATTGTTGACATGTTCTGGGAACTCGCCTTATATACTATAATCGCCTTGGTTGCAGAGGAATCTGTCCGCCGCTCTCTCACACCATACGGGGGAGACTATGTCTCATACATAGTGCTCGGAATAGTCTTCAACATGATACTCGGCACAAGCCTCTCCGCCGCATATTCTGGGACGATGAGTGCCTTCTGGAGCGGCCGCCTCGAGTTATTGATGCTCTCCCCGATAAGCACTCCCGTCTTCATCCTCGGAACCTCCATAGGCAACTATATCCGCACATTCCTCAACGTCGCTGTCTACCTCATCTTCGGCGTATTCATCTTCGGCGCCAAAACGAGTGCCACTGCAAACTACTGGTTAGCTCTATTATACATCGTCGTAGCCGCTGCAGCCTGCACAGGTTTAGGACTGATGGCGGCGAGCATGATATACTTTGTCGACGCCAGAGGCGGACAAGATCCTATTAGATGGATCCTAAACGTGATCGTTGGCCTCGCGGCTGGCGTCTACTATCCCCTTAGCATCCTACCCGAATGGGTTCAATGGCTCGGATCCTTAATCCCTCACACTTACGCGTTAGACGCTTGTAGACGGTTACTTCTAGGCGGAACTGCAACGGCGACCCTGCCCATTCATAAGATTCTCCCGTTCAATCCTCTAACAACGAATTTACTGGTTCTCCTCCTCTTCGCGGTTATGACGCTTCCGATCGGTTGGCGGATGTATAATCGAGCACTCAAGATGGCTAAGAAGTATGGTAGACTGTCAAGGTGGGTCTAAGCCTTGGGCGATGTTGCCATAAAGACTTTCGGCTTGACGAAGAGGTTCAGAAAAGAGAAAATTCCTGCAGGAGTCCTAGGAAGGAGCCACTGGCTGCTATCCCTCACATTGAAGCTTAAGCTCCGTAAGGCTGAGGAGTTCACTGCAGTGGATCATGTCAACCTCGAAGTGAGGCGAGGTGAGCTCTTTGGGCTCCTCGGCCCAAACGGAGCGGGGAAGACGACGCTCATAAAATGCCTGTCAACTCTTCTCATACCCGACGAAGGAACCGCCATAATCAACGGATACGACTTGCTGGAGGAGCCTGAGAAAGTGAAGCGGAGCATTAACTTCTTAGGAAGCGGTCAATGGGTCGGCTTCGACTGGGCGTTAACGGTGAGGGAGAACCTCGAATTCTTCGCGAACCTTTACGGACTGTCGCCTAAAACGGCGAAGGAACGGATCGCAGAGGCTTTAAACATTGTAGGGTTAAAGGATAGAGCGGATGAGAAGCCCCACCGACTATCTGCAGGGATGAGGCAAAAGATGCTCCTTGCAAAAGGTTTTCTCATCCGGACTCCGATCTTCTTCATGGACGAACCGACGATAGGCCTGGACCCTGTTTCAGCGAGGGAGATACGGCGATACATCAAGGAGAAGCTACGCGACGAGATGGGTGAAACCATTCTCCTCACCACACATTATATGCAGGAGGCCCAGCAGCTCTGTGACAGAGTAGCGATCATGGACAGAGGAAAAATCGTTGCTTGCGGCACGCCTGAGGACTTGATAAGAGGGTTGAAGAGGAAGGAGATATTGGAGGTCGAGGCGGTAAACATCGGCCCCGAGCTCCTAGATGAAGTAAGAAGGATAGACTCAGTGGAGAATGTGGGTAGCCGAATAGAGGATGAGGTGATGGCTTCAGGCGTCATAAGGGTTCACACCTATGACGTTGAATCGGCTCTACCGAATGTGCTTCAAGCCATAGATAGACGCGGAGGCAAAGTGTTACACGTCTCCATCTCCGAGCCGAACTTGGAAGACGTATTCATAGAGCTGACGGGTAGAGGGTTGGGTGAATAGATTGAGCGGCGAGTTCGAGATAAAGGAGGCAAATTGGAGGATCCATCTCTGGGCGGTCTGGTTCGTCTTCAGGAACGCCGTATCCGGATGGACCTACTTCACAATGAGCTTCATCTTGGACATAGGCTGGATGATCACCAACATAGGTATCATGTATTATCTCGCCAGCTTCAGCGCCGCTGGCATGGCCCCCCACTTAGCCAGTTACGGAGGGAATTTCGCTTCGTACATAATACTCGGCGTCATTATGACCGCCTACTTGGAGGGGGCTATGCGTTCCCCCTACACGGCGTTATCCAGCGCGTATTGGAGCGGTAGCTTTGAACACTACGCTATCTCACCCGTCGGCATCCCAGCTTTGCTAGCGGGTTCAACGTTATTCGAGTATTTCCACGGCACTTTAAGGGCGGTCACCTACCTTACAATAGGCGTCGCCCTCTTCCACATAGAGATATCCTCTTCAGCGAACTTCGGTGTCGCCGTCTTAGCGGTCTTACTAGGCACGATCCCAGCCTCGGGTTTAGGCCTTATCGCCGCGAGTACCTTTAACCTGCTTAACGCAAGGGGCGGGAGGAACCCCGTCACATGGATCGTGGATCTATTCACGGCTTTGACGAGCGGAGCGTACTTCCCTATCACGGTTCTCCCAAAATGGGCGCAGACCATCGGGTTATGCCTTCCACACACCTATACGTATGAAGCAGCTAGGCTTGCCATACTATCAGGAGCATCGTTGACACATCCCGTCATCGTCCATGACCTTCTAATGACCACTTTATTCGCATGCATCCTACTCCCCATAGGAGTCTTCCTCTTCAAGAAGGGCTTAGTCAAAGGGGAGAAGGATGGGACATTGTCTAGATGGACCTAGCGGGGAAGAGCTTGGCTCAAAGAAGGATGGTTGAGCTCCTTGAACGTGTTGACTGTTTAAGATTATGCTGTGTGGATGAAGAGGCGCTTGAAGAGGAGACGAGAACACGGAGAGAGCGTATTTCTCTCGTTCTAACCCAAAAGTTTGGCGCCGGGAAATAGGTTCACACCCTCGTTCGAACCCTCATATCCTTAGAAGATTTAAGAGTCTCCTCCGATGAATCTGACGTTTTCTATCCCCTTTAAGTGTTTGTCGCTTGTTATGATCTGGGCGTTGTAGACTTTAGCCGTAGCGACGATCATTGAATCTGCCATTCCCAGACCTAGTTTCAGACTTATGTCCGCGGCTTCTAAGGATAAGTGGGGTGTTAACTCGACGATTTTTGTGCGAGAAATCTGGGCGTATGCTTCTAATGCCTTCTCTTCACCCCTTAACCCTTTTATCTTTCTGTAAACTTCATAAATGACGACGGTGGGGGTCACAGCATTTTCTGCGTTCGCCTCTTCTATAAATGGCGCGTACTTATCTGCCAGAGGACCTTCAGCGAAGTATTCGATCCACCCATAAGAATCTATAAGAATCAAATCCGATCCTCTTCATCCCTCAAATTTTGAGTGTCTAAACCTTTAACGAATCCCCTCATCTGTTTTATGGCTCTTTGGGGAATAAGATGCACAACTCCGTTCTTTTCCACAACTACGATCTTCTGACCCGGCTTCAAGTCCAACTTTTTCCTTACGTCCTGGGGGATGACAACTTGAAACTTCGATGAAAGAGTAACCACATCCATATACGACACCTCTTTTGTTTAACAATTGAGATATCGATATTTAAATTTTCTTACAATTTCAAAAATTTAAACGCAGTTCATAGAAATTGGCGCCGAACAAGCATCTGTAAAATGATAAAAACGCTTATCCCCCATGAACTTGAAAGACGAATCTTAAATCTTGAATAATATTTTTGGCGCCGGGGATGGGATTCGAACCCATGAGGCTCCCGAGGAGCCACAGGCTTGCTTGTTCTGAGGGTCTCAAGGCCTGCGCCTTAGTCCGCTCGGCCACCCCGGCCCTACTTAGACCCCTTCTCAGTCCATGATTTAAATATATCTTTTCTCCGTCTTAGATTGTGAGTTCCGTTTAGGTGGGTGTTGTGGTTGAGGAGGAGGGGGGAGGTTGTTCTCTGGCCTGTCTATTTTGACTCGACGAGGTCTAGGTCTGATGGTAGGAGGGTTCCCAAGAGGCTCGCTGTTCCCTCCCCATCTCTCAGGAGGCTCCAGCAGGCCCTTGACAGGCTTGGGTTTAAGTATAGGGTTGTGAAGGACGCGGCTCACCCGAGGCTTCCTTGGAGGAGGACGGGCATGGTTTTTGTTGAGAAAGCCGGGTCTAAGAGTGAAATCTTGATGCTTGTTGCTAGGGAGCTCTCGCGTCCGGACTCTGCTCGACGGGCTAGATCGACGAGAAACGTTTAAATAAGACGGTTAGATGGATTTCTATATCTTTGTTCGATAACGGGGGATAATTTGAATAGGATAGGCAGAGTCCTCCACATAAGCCCCAGCGGCAAGGCGGTCCTTAAGGCTGAGACCGTGCCGAGGATCGGCGACACGGTCCTGAACGGTAAGGGACGGGTAGTTGGAAGGGTCTTCGACATTCTGGGGCCTGTGGACTCTCCATACGTAGAGGTCGAGGTCGAGAGTAAACGTAAGATTGTAGGTCGTCTCCTCTACGTATCCCCCAGACCCAAGAACCTTAAGAGGAAGGTTAAGAGGAGAAGGCCCAGATGAGCAAGAAGATGTTCTCTTCGAAGAGTGAAGACCTCCAGAAGTGTCCAGAGTGCGGTAGCACCAGGCTCATGAGGGACTACGAGTCCGCTGAGATCGTCTGTATGGACTGCGGCTTCGTTGTGGTCATGAAGCTGGCGGATAGGGGGCCGGAGTGGCGCGCCTTCGACAATGAGCAGAGGGAGAAGAGGGCCCGCGTCGGGGCTCCCTTAACCTTCACCATCCACGATAAGGGCCTCTCAACGATGATCGACTGGCACGACAAGGACATTTACGGCAAGAAGCTCAGCACGAGCCAGAGGGCTCAGATATACAGGCTTAGGAAGTGGCAGAGGAGGATAAGGGTCTCAGACGCTATGGAGAGGAACCTAGCCTTCGCCCTCTCCGAGATAACGAAGATAGCGAACAGCCTCTCCCTCCCGAAGAGCATCTTCGAGACGGCTTCAGTAATATATAGGAAGGCTGTGAAGGAACACCTCATAAGGGGGAGGTCGATCCAAGGTATAAGCGCGGCCTCCGTGTACATAGCTTGTAGGCAGTGCGGCCTCGCGAGAACCTTAGACGATATAGCCTCAGCCTCGAGCGTGAGCAAGAAGGAGATAGGCCGCAGCTACAGGTTCCTAGTGAAGGAGCTCAACTACTTCATTCCACCTCTGAAACCGAGCCAGTACGTCTCCAAGTTCTCAAATCAGCTCACGATGCAGGGGAAGGTTGAGGAGATAGCGAGTAAGATTCTGAAGGTTGCGAGCGACCTCAAACTGACGTCTGGGAGAGGCCCGACGGGAATAGCCGCCGCGGCCAGCTACATAGCGTCCCTCCTCACGGGGGAGAGGAAGACCCAGAGGGAGATAGCTGAGATAGCGCAGGTGACCGAGGTAACCATAAGGAACCGGTATAAGGAGCTGGTTGAGCAGCTCCTCTTCGTAATGGTCCTATGAAAGGGGATGGGAAGAAAGGATAGGTCGTGAAACCTTCAGGACTTTCTCCTCCCCAAACCTCGCTTAAACATTGATGGTTCCCCTATTCAGGTTTAGCCTCCCTTAGCAACCTGTCGCCCCTAGATTACACGTCTTGGTAACACCTAATTTTTTTAGGAAGGTCTCTGTTCTAGCCAACCAGAACCATTGATGAAGAATGTTCTAAATTATAGACTTAAATAATTCTGAGTATTTCTGGTTAAAAGGATGATGATCTCTTACCTCTTCAAACGGTTGATCCGTTCTTGGAATCTCTTCTTATCGTTGTTGATAAGTGTTATTTTGGCTTCTACGTTCTTTGCTGGAGTGAACATTGGAGCCGACACGTTGGCCAAGGAGGTGTTAGATAGGCAGCTGAGCCAGATTCCTGTCGATATACGGGTTCATTTAACCTCCATCCTTTCTTCAAACAATTTGACAAGAATTGTAGACGAGATAGTTAATCCCGAGATTGAGGGTGTAACTCATGTTGAGCTGATCTCGAGGCTCTACGAGGACTCTCTGTTACCTGCTAGTAATAAGTCGGCGTCATTTAGAATTGTGGGAGTCCTGAAGAATTCCAAGGTCTATGATGGATTAACGGTTGTCGAGGGAGCTCCCTCCTTGGAGGAGAATGAGACGTACGTCTGGATCGGCTCAGAGAACGTTGAGGAACTAGAGGTAGGCGACGTCCTCCGATTCAATATAACGATGGGATGGACATACGGGGATATGAAGCCGCATCAAAAGACCGTCATCCTAAACTTGACCGTCAAGGGATTCGTAGATGTTGAGGAGCAGGCCCTCAAGATTCTCAGAGGCTATTACTATGAGGTCAGGCCCTTGAACTATAGGGTTAAAGAGAACATCCTAATCGTAGATTGGGAAAAAACCCTCGCTAAGATCATAGATGCGTATCCCGAAGAATTTAAATGGGGTTACGTAAGCACGGATATTCTGATCTTCCTTGACAGGGAGTCTGTTATTAACTGTTGGGACATCGATGGGTCTTTGGAGAGGATCGACGCGATTAAGTCTCAAGTTCTTAACAGGATTCACAGGGTCGCTCATGGAGGGGTCTACGTATCCGACCACCTAAAGTCAACGTTGATGAGTTTCAGGTTCATTTCGCAGGGTATGCGGCTTTCGTTCATCATAACGTCGCTTCCAGTCTTCTTTATAGCCTGGTATATGGGGACAACGGTTTCCGATGTCTCTTACAACCTGAGGCGACGAGAAATCGGGCTTCTACTGACTAAGGGCTTCTCTCGTCCTCAGCTCTTGAGGATGTTTCTCGGCGAAGCCGTGTTGATCGGGTTGGTGGGAGGCCTACTCGGGATAGGGCTGGGTTTCGCGTTAACTCCCTTCTTCATTCAAGGTAAAGGCCACCTTGCCGTGACGCCGGTCGCCAGAGCCGACGTGATCGCCATAACGTTCATTTTCAGCGTTAGCTTAGCCCTTCTAGCGGTCTTCAGGCCTGCTAGAAGAGCCTCGAAACTCGACGTGGTCGACGCCCTTCAGGAGTACCGTTACGTAGAGGAGGTTAAACCTTACAAGAAGAAGTGGCCATGGATCGCCTTCCTCTTGGGCGCATACAAGATTGTAATCTGGCTTTCAGGGTTCAACCTTCACACTTTACTCTTTCAACTAAGATATTACAACATATTGATCATGATCCTACTCGCCGTATGGGTCTACTTTGACACGTTCGTTCTTAATTATGTTGGGCCGATCCTCTTCTTCTGGGGTTTCACAAAGATTTTTATTCGAGGCTCCTTGAAGTTTCAAGAGTTGGTCGCGAAGTTTGCGAGGCTTGCGGGCGACCTCGCTGCTTTATCTATCAAGAATGTCCGTAGGAATCCGGCTCGAACAGCTGCAATCGCCTTTCTTATAGCCATGATAACTGGCTACAGCTTCCAGGTGATCGGCACCCACGCGAGTACGCAGGATTACATAATGCGCCAGATTAGGTTCTACGTTGGCGCCGATGTCAGCGTTTACTTAACCAATCTGCAGAACCTCTCGGCGACTCTAGAGGAGATAAGGAACGTGACGGGCGTCTCGTTGGTCACTGTTGAGTACACGTTTTATGGGTATACGGCGGATGGGAAGTACCGCATGAAATTTGTAGCCGTAAACCCTGAAGAATGGCTGAAAATAGCCTACTATGAGGAAAGCCTCTTCCAAGGTAAGGGCGTCCCGTCGATGTTTCAGGAGATGCAGGAAGACAACAACACGATAATACTGGATCGCGGAGTAGCTGAGATGTTAAAATTGAAAGTTGGTGACAGCATCGCTGTGAAGTTCTCTGAAGGTAAAGTCTTCAACCTTAAGGTTGTAGGTTTCTTCGGGCCTGAACGGACCGAAACGTTAAGGTATCCATGGAGGATTTACTACTGGTCGTATGTGCCTGAAGGCTTTTATAACTCCGTTAGAAATGGAGTCTCTTCGAGTGGGAGGATTCTGCTGAAGCTTGTGGCCGGCGCTGATGGGGAGGCTGTGGCTGAGGAGATTAGGAACCTTGATCTGAGCGGGGTTTCGGCCGTCTATTCGGTTGCTGAGATTCTTAGGCAGTGGCGGGAGAACTCCTTGGCTTACTCTTACCCCGTCTTTCTTGGCTTCGGATCGATTGAGATTCAGCGTTTGGGGGTTGCCTTCGCGGTTTTAGCGGCGTCCGCCGGAACGGTCTTGGTTACTTTGGCGAGTCTTAGGGAGCGGAGGAGGGAGATAGGCATGATGAGCGTGAAGGGTTTATCGTTTAGGCAGATAGTGGGTGTTCTCTTAACGGATACCCTGGCCGTGGTGGGGTTCGCGGTCTTTCTTGGGGCGGTTGTCGGACTCATAGTGGTGCATGGAAACATCTCCGCCGCGAATGCTATGTCTCCGTTTATACCAGGCCCGACGAATGTGTTCACCTTCGCGCCTATACTTCGTCGGATGGTTTTCCCATTGGACTCCGTACTCGCCTTATCGGCGTGTTGTTCCCTCATCTTCATGTCTACGGTCATACCTGTACTCTTGGCTGTGAAGAAGTACATCTCAGAGATTGAGCGGGTTGTGAGGGAGGTATAATGGGGTTAGGAATAATCGTTAAAGACCTAGTTAAGGTGTACAGAATCGACAGCGTTGAGGTCCAAGCCTTGAGGGGTCTAAGCATGGAGGTCAAGGAGGGGGAGATAGTATCGATAATAGGGCCGAGTGGAAGCGGGAAGACCACTCTCCTGAACATAGTGGGAGGCTTAAGTAGGGCTACGGCTGGCATGGTTAGGGTTGGGGATATCGAAGTCACCTCCCTGAATGAGAATCAGCTGACAGAGTATAGAAGGAAGGTTGTTGGCCACATCTTCCAAACGTTGAACCTCATCCCAACCCTAACAGCCGCCGAGAACATCGAGTTACCCATGATGGCTATGAAGGTTCCCCGAAGCAAGAGGATCGAACGAGTTAGGGAGCTCCTAGAGGTTGTAGGTTTAACGGGCCGCGCGAACCATAAGCCCGGTGAATTGAGCGGGGGAGAACAGCAGCGAGTGGCCTTAGCAGCTGCCTTGGCCAACGATCCTCCAGTGATCTTGGCTGACGAGCCTACAGGTGAGCTTGATACGGTGAACTCTAAGATTGTGGTTGAGTATCTCCTTAAGATCAATAGGGAGATGGGGAAGACCATAATCATGGTTACCCACGACCCGGTTGTTGCGAGAGCCGGGGACAGAATCCTCAGGATCGAGGACGGCGTGATAAAGGCGGCGCTCACGCCAGCCCAGGTATCCATGAAGGAGAGAACTCTCTCCTTTATAGATCAGATAAGGATGAGGATGAGCGATCTCGAGTCTCAGTTGAGGAAGCTTGAAGAAGACCTTAGAGCCGGCAGGATTAGTGGAGACGAGTACTTCAGGGAGAGACAGAAGCTAACTCAGACGATAAATGTGTACAGAGAGGAACTGCACCGTCTAGGCGTGGTATCATGATTAGGCGGCTGTCGCAGTCTTTTTGTTCATATCTAAAGTATCTGGAGGAGAATTCTTAGAGGCTCAAGGAAGATATTTTCCGGGTTCTCAAGGCATCCCATTACTCGATCCTAAGCGAGGCGGCAAGGCGGTTGAGAAGACACCCCGAGGACGTTGCGGAGGACCTGCACCTCTACGATCCTGAGGAGGCAAAACTTTATAGTTGCCAAACTGACTTCAGAGCTGGAGGAAAACTAGAATTGATCTACGAGAAGATAATTAGCCGAAGAACCATAAGGAAGTATAAACCGAAACCTGTTCCCAGAGAGACCTTGATAAGGTGTGTGGACGCGGCTAGGCTCTCCCCCTCCGGAGCCAACCTGCAACCGCTGAAATACATAATCGTCGATGATGAGCATCTCCTGAAGGAGGTCTTCTCCGCGACGAGGTGGGCGGGCTACCTCCCCGATTACGGGCCATCCGAGGAGGAGATGCCACGAGCCTACATAGTCATACTCCTAGACAAGACCATACGGCGGACCCCGGGCCACGACGCAGGAATAGCGGCTATGAGCATCTCCATGGTCGCCTACGACGAGGGGTTAGGATCATGCATTTTAGGGGCGATAGACCGGGCGAGGCTGAGGAAGATACTCAGGGTTCCCGAACACCTCGATGTATTGCTCCTCGTCGCTCTCGGGTATCCTGCCGAGAAACCTGTCCTTGACGAGGTTAGAGACGGAGACATAAAGTACTGGCTCGACGAGAACGGTGTGCTCCACGTGCCGAAGAGGCCGCTGGAAGAGGTTCTCCGATGGAACAGGTACGAGTGAAGACAGCATTCCAGCAGTAGCGCCGAAGTGAGCGATCCGTAAAGAGAGTTCTCCAATAACCCTTGTAAAAGCAAAACAGTATTTTTAATATCTTAGTCTAAAGGTTTCTTAGGTGGGAGGCTTATGCGGGGGTCTAAGGCTTTAACCGTCTCCTGTTTTGCTGTCATCTTCATCGTGGGTTTGATGGTTGGCCGCTTCTCGACTGCGGTCGAGTTCAAAGAGAGAGTGGACCAGCTGGAGAGCCAGGTTATTTCCCTCCAAGCCCTCATAGAGGAGAAGGACTCCCGAATATCCCAGCTGGAACAGCAGTTAGACGTGGAGGTTCTCGGCGTCTACTTCAGCCCTAAAGGAGGATGCGAAGACCAAGTGATCTACTGGATAAGCAAAGCGAACATCTCCATCCACGTTATGATCTACGCTTTCACCCTAGACTCTATAGGCGACGCCCTCATAGACGCCTCGAGGAGGGGAGTCGAAGTGAAGGTCGTCTTTGAGAAGAGCCAGATAAGCAGGTACAGCGAGTATCACCGGTTGAGGGCGGCTGGGATAGAGGTTCGGAACGACACAAACGCCAAATTGATGCACAACAAAGTTCTCATCATCGACGGCGTCATAGTGGTAACCGGCAGCTTCAACTGGTCTAAAAACGCGGAGAACTACAACAACGAGAACATAATAATCATCAGGAGTACGTACGTCGCCGCGGAGTACGAGGAAGAATTCGAGAAGATATGGAACGAAAGCGTTTAATTCCCTTTAAGTTTCCGGCGAGGACTGGAAAGAGATGAAGTGTGAGGTTTGTGGAACCCGCAGTCTCTCGCGGGTGTCATGGGGTTTCTTGGGCCTTCGGGTATGAGCCCAGAATCTTCAGGAACGCCGTCTTCTTCCTCAGCCCTTCGAGGGCCTCGACGCACCTCGGCTCGCTTCTATGCCCCTCAAAGTCGAGGTAGAAGTTGTACTCCCAAGGCCTCTGCTTCGTCGGCCTAGACTCAATCTTCGTCAGGTTGATCTTCCTCAACGCGAACTCTTCCAGAGCCTGGTATAGAGCGCCTGGAATATGCTTGGTTGAGAATATGATCGAGGTCTTGTCCTCGCCTGTCGGGGGGGAGTCACGCTCGTACAAGATGAAGAAACGCGTGTAATTGTTTGGGTTGTCGGAGATTCCCTTGGCGAGCACCTTCATCCCGTATATCATTGCGGCCCTCTCGCTGGCTATGGCACCCGCGTTCAGGAGGCGTTTCTCCTTGATCATCTTGACGCTTCCAGCCGTGTCGTAGGTGGAGATCATCTCGCATCCGAGATTCTCGAGGAAGTTTCGGCATTGAGCCAGGGCTTGCGGGTGGGAGTAGATGACCTCGATCGAGCTGAGGGTTGACCCGGGGTTCGCTATGAGGCAATGCTCTATCTTGAGGATTATCTCTCCGCAGACCTTGAGGTCGTACTCTAAGAAGAGGTCGTATACTTGGTTCACGCTTCCTTCTATCGAGTTCTCTATTGGGACAACGCCGAATTCTGCTTTCTTCGCCTTAACCTCCTCAAAGACTTCTCTGAAGGTTCTGCACGGCTTCGGTTTGGCTGAGGGCCCGAAGAAGGAGTAGACCGCGCTCTCGCTGTAGGCTCCACGCTCGCCTTGAAACGCGACTACGACGCCTTCAGCCTTCACCATCTTCATATAGACCCTTTCAAGCGGCTAGAGATTACTTAGGGAGAAGGAGCCAAATATATCCTTTATGATAGTTTCAGCCGGGTTCTTTGGATACTTCCAAACCTAGCGGCCGCTCCTCAGCTGCCAAGGCAACGCGCCATGCTTCTTCACGTAGTTGATTAGGCCTCCCTCTACCAGAATCTGGAGTAGGTCGGGGTGGATGGGGGTTATCCGGTAACTTTCGCCCTTAGTTACGTTCCTCACTAGGCCGGCTTCTAGGTCAACCTCTAAGATGTCGCCATCGCTGATCCGATTTACATTCCTACACTCCGCCGCCGGTAGACCTATGTTTATGGCGTTCCTGTAGAAAATCCTGGCGAAGGACTTTGCTATCACGGCTCCGACTCCAAGATGTTTGAGGACCAGTGGAGCCTGCTCCCTGCTCGAGCCGCAACCGAAGTTTCTTCCGGCAACTATCAGGTCGCCCCTCCTGAACCTCTCTGCGAAGTCTGGGATAAGCCCCTCCATGGCGTGCCTCGACAGCTCGTCAAGGTCCGTTATGCTGAGTTTGTACTTTCCAGCTATGATGAGGTCTGTGTTCACGTCGTCTCCAAACTTCCAGGCTCTACCCCGTATTGGGAGCGTTTTTCCTCGGTTAGGCTCCTTCATGCTCTCACCACGCTTCTCGGGTCGGTTATCCGGCCGGTGATCGCCGTGGCCGCCGCGGTTGCAGGTGAGGCTAGGTATATCTCCGCGTCCGTGCATCCCATTCTCCCCTTGAAGTTGCGGTTTGAGGTGGAGAGGCAGACTTCGCCCGGAGCGAGCACCCCTTGGTGGGCTCCGACGCAGGGTCCGCATCCGGGGTTGCAGACGGCGCATCCAGCCTTAACGAAGGTCTCGATCAGCCCTTCCCTCAAGGCTTGGAGATAAACCCGGGTCACTATCATCCGTAGACCCCGCTTGACAACTTTGCCTTCGAGGATTTTAGCCGCCAGTCTCAAGTCTTCGATCCGGCCGTTCGTGCAGGAGCCTAAGAAAACTTGGTCTACGGGTGTGCCCTCAACCTCCGAGACCGGTTTAACGTTGTCCACTGCGTGTGGACAGGCAACCTGAGGCTCTAGGCTCGAGACATCAAACTCCAGCATTTTCGCGTATTGAGCGTCTGGGTCGCTTGAGAGACCTCTCCCGGGGTTCAACCCCAGCTGGGATAGATAACTGTACGTCTTCTCGTCAGGGTTGATTATGCCGGTCTTGGCGCCCATCTCCACGGCCATGTTGCAGAGGGTTAAGCGGCCTTCGACGCTCATCTCCTCTATGGTTGAGCCGTGAAGTTCGACGGCTTGGTACGTAGCCCCGTCGGCTCCAACCTCCCCGATGACCCTTAAGGCCACGTCTTTCGGCGTTACGAAGGGAGGTAACGAGCCTTCGATCTCTATCTTGAGTGTTTCCGGAACCTTGAACCAGAGCTTTCCTGAGAGGAAGACCGCCGCCATCTCCGTTGACCCGATACCCGTCGCGAATGCTCCTAGGGCGCCGTAGGTGCAGGTATGCGAGTCGGCGCCGACAACGAGTTCGCCGGGTCTGACGTAGCCTTCCTCGACCATGAGTTGGTGGCAGACCCCTGAACCCACCTCATAGAGGGGGATTCCATGTTTGAAGGCGAACCTCCTCATCCTCTTGTGGACCTTCGAGAATGTCTCGTTTGAGCTGGGGGCTACGTGGTCTAGGAAGAGGGCTACTCTGGAGGGGTTCCAAACCTTTGTGCCGCCCATCTCTTCGAAGGCCTCTATGGCTAGGAGCGCCGTCCCGTCATGGGCCATCGCGCTGTTCACCTCTGCCACAACGAGGTCTCCGGCCCAGACGTCCCTCCCGGAAGCCGCGCTGAATATCTTCTCTGAAATCGTCTTACCTACGCCAGCCATCTTGAGTCCTTAGAATTTTAGGGGCGTCCACCTAAAAAGGATTCTCTAAGGTGAGGCTTGGCGCCTTCGAGTGTTTGATCGGGCTTCTGAAGAGCGGGTAAATGCTTCTAGACCGAGATGTCTGATCAGGTCCTCTCTGTTTATTTCTGCCTGTGAGAGTTCTAATATGCGGATGCACGTTCTTAGGCAGTCTCGGCAGATGGTCATTCCGTCTCGAAGCACGAGTAGGGTTCTTAGCTCCTCACATACCGGGCATACCCCGGTTCTGGTTCCAAGGAATAAACTGTTCAGTTTTTCTTCATTCTTTGGACAAAGTGTTCTATGCAACTTGCAGAGCCTCTTGCGCTGTTCACTTCGCACTTACATAGATTAGTTTCCCCATTTCCTTGAACGCTCTATCGAAGTACCGGATAACGTTCCAGCCCTTCTCAGTGATCTCGTAAACCCTTCTCTTCCCAACCTCCCTAACCCTGATCAAGTCTCGGTCAACTAGAGAATTGAGAATCTCCTTCAACGGGACCCAGGACAAGTTACATTTGTACATTATTTGGGTGGGCTTATGAACCCCCGACGCTACCACCTTCAAAACATCGAGGTAGATTTGAAGCCTAGACCTCCTTCGGGCCATGCACCTCTACCTCTTCGGTAATAACCTTTTAAGTATAATTTTTATTAACTTTTGTGTAACTTATCGAGGAAAAAACGGTTACAGTTTTAAAATATATATTTTAAAACTGAAAAATAGAATGTAGAAAAAGATTTTTTGATGGTGGGTCTCGTTTCTGTTCTCTGCTGTTTTTGGCTCGGGTGTTTATAGGTTTGTGATGAGGTTGTGGTTGTATAGGTATGCCTTCGCTATGGGTTCCTTCCTAATGTTTTTGAGGATCTTTGCATGCAGAACTCCCCGAACTCCTTCTTGAACGTTGAGTATGCTGTCTCGACGCTCCATCTCCTGCCGTATCGTTTGAGCCTAACCCATCTTTTACGGCCTAGAAGCCTATACAGCCTTCCAGCCCATACGTAAAGGAGAAAGCCATGAACCTCCGTAAAAAGTTATATTAATCCACAAAGCCAAGAGAGACATTATCTCATAAACTTTGGAGGTTTATATATGGAAGAATCTGCTACTAAGGAATTTAAAGAGGCTCTCTATAAAGCAGGTGCAGATCTAATAGGCATAGCCAACATAGAACGGTTTGATGAATTACCACTCAATAAGCATCCGAAATCTATTTTTCCCGAAACTAGATCTGTGGTAGTATTGGGCAGACGAATTACGCGGGGAAC
>LUCD01000013.1 GCA_001593925.1 Candidatus Bathyarchaeota archaeon B26-1 | reverse complement strand
GTGCCTCGATCAACTCTCTGAGGATACGGAGATCAGCAGAGCAATAAATGTTACTCAAAAATGGTTCTGAAGGGTGTATGAAGCGTTTTCAGCGCCGATAAATCCCTACGAGCTCGGAAAGCCCCTCCTCCAAGGTTATACGGGCTTTGAAGCCTAGAACCTTCTCAGCCTTCCTTGTGTCGGCTAGGGTGTGGTAGACGTAGTTCTTTATCGGGTTCGGCTTGTAGATCGGCTTTATATTCTTCCCTAGGAGTCTGTTCAGAATCTCTACGACCTCGTTGAAGGAGTGGGAGACTCCAGTCCCAACGTTGAAGATTTCACATTCAAAGTCCTTCTCCATCGCGAGTATTAGAGCCTCGACGACGTCGCGGACGTGGGTGAAGTCCCTCGTCTGGCTTCCGTCACCGAAGATCACGGGAGGCTCATCCTTCAGCATGCTCCATAAGAACTGGGAGACTATGTTGGCGTATCTCCCCTTATACTCTTCCTTCGGCCCGTAAATGCTGAAGAACCTCATCCCAACAGACTTGACGCCGTGAAGTATGTTGTAGAGCTTCGCGAGCCTCTCCATCGAGTATCTGCACTCCGTATAATAATCGGTCACGTAGATGGGCATGTCCTCCCTGTATGGAACTTCATTCCCGTTGTAGATGCTACTGCTACTCGCATAGATGACCTTGCACCCAGTCTTCTTGGCATACTCCAAGATCATGATCATATCGTTTATGGCCTCGCCCACTAGGAAGGGGTTAGCCTTATACATCGGCGATGAGGACGGTATACCCATATGGAAGATCACGTCGAACTTTGGGAGTTCATCCAAGTACGAGTATGGCTTATTGTAGAACTCGACTTCAAGCCCCTTGATGTTCTCTAGGTTGCCGGAACTGAGGTTGTCGAAGACGGTTACGGAGTAGCCTTCCTTAACGAGCCTCTCAACGAGGTTGCTCCCGATGAAACCGCACCCACCCGTAACGAGAACCCTCATCCTCGAATACACCGCGAAAAGATTAACCCTCAAGGCTCTATTAAGTTTAATCCGGATGAGAGAGGTTTTTCACCTGCTCCTAGAATGAGGGTGACCTCCTTTTTATAGTCGATAGGAGAATTAAAGTATCAGTGATATTGATCAAAGGTGTGTCGCGGTTAGGTATGGAGTATAGACTCCTCGGCAAGACGGGTCTGAAGGTCTCGGTTGTAGGTTTCGGAGGGATTCCGATAGCCCAGATCGGCGAGGACGAGGCCGTCAAAGTCGTTGAGAAGGCTATGGACTTGGGGATAAACCTCTTCCACACCTCACCGACATACGGGGACAGCGCCTCAAAGATCGGCAAGGCCATCCGAGAGAGGAGAGACGAGTGCATACTCAACGTGAAGGTGTTTGGGGTCTCGAGGAGGAGAGCCGAGAAAGACTTGGAAGCCGCTTTGAGGATGCTCCAAACCGACAGGATAGAGATCGTTCAGTTCAGGATAACCCGTGAAGAGTTCAAGCGGGGTCTAGGGAAGGATGGAGGCCTCCAGGTTCTCTTGAAGGCCCAAGAGGAAGGCGTAATCGAGCACATCGGCATAACGGATCACGACCCAAACTTTGTAGCCGACGCGATAGAGACCGGATACTTCTCGAACGTTCTGGTTCCATTCAACTACGTCTACGATGAGGCCTTGAGGAGGCTCATACCCCTCGCGCTCAAATTAGGCGTCGGCGTCGCCGCCATGAAGCCTTTGGGTAGGGGAGTCCTGACCAACGTCTCGGAAGCCTTGAACTACATCTGGGAGCACGGGGTTTCCACAGCCATAGTTGGTATGAAGAGCGTAAGGGAAGTGGAGGAGAACGCCCAGGTAGGCATGAGGGTTCAACCCCTAACCCCCAAACAGAAGGAAACACTCAGATCGTTAGCCGAGAGCCTCCTACGTCAATACGAGGTGAGGAGCGGCGCCCTCGAACCCAAAAAGGTAAGTAAATGAAGGAAGCGGCCTCACCAGTTCATAAGCGTATTCAAGGCTGGCCTCCCACATGAACGCAGAGATCATCGAGGAGCCGTCCTTCAGGAACCGTATCTTTATATTTAAAGACAGGTTCCACGCGGGTAGGCTCCTAGCCGAGAAACTACGGAGATATGCCGGCAGAAAGGACATCATAGTCTTAGCTGTGCCGGCAGGCGGGGTTCCCGTAGGCTACGTTGTCGCGGAGGAACTCCAAGCACCCATGGACGTGATAATCGTCAGGAAGGTTCAGGTTCCATGGAACAGTGAGGCCGGATTCGGGGCCATAACATGGGACGGCAAGATCGTTCTGAACGAGGCTCTCGTCAAGAATCTAGGATTGACGGAGGAGATGATCGAGGAGGCTGTCTCAAAGACGAGGAAGACTCTCTTGGAGAGGCTTAGAAAGTTCAGGGGGAACAGGCCTCAGCCAGACTTGAGGGGGAGAATAGTCATAATCGTCGACGACGGCCTTGCCTCAGGCTTCACTATGCTGGCGGCGGCTAAGTCTGTGAAGAAGAGGAAACCGAGGAGGATCGTAGTCGCGGTTCCAACAGCCTCCTCTAGGGCTGTTGAGCTCCTCGCATCTGAGGTTGACGAGATCGTCTGTCTAAACGTGAGGAGCGGGCCCATATACGCCGTTGCAGACGCATATAAGAACTGGTATGACCTAACGGACGGAGAAGTCTTAGAGATTTTAAGAACGTCACAAGGTTTTATGAGCTCTCTCAACGCTTAGCCCGTAAACCTAACGTTAGAAGGGGCGGTCTTAGCCGTAACTCTCGAAACTTGAGAACCGTGCTGTTTTTCCGGGTTCATGTTAAAAATTTTGGCGGGCCCGGGGGGAATTGAACCCCCGACCTACGGGTCTCCCCAGCCTCGAGACCCTAAGAGCCTCAACCCAGCCTCGGATATTTGAAGAGCTGGTCCGCCGCTCTGCCTTGCTGAGCTACGGGCCCTCCGTAAAGGCAACCGATAAAGTTACTCCACAGAATCGCTAATAACCTTTTTGTTTTCGATTGATGGGAGTCGGAGAGAGCGTTAGAGTCCCGCATCAACCCTACTGAGGGTTCTCTCCTCCTTTAATGGCCGGGTTTACGTTCAATTTCTATTCATACGTCAAGAAAGGTCTCCGGCTCCCCTTTAAAGAGGACAAGTTTTAGGCATAAACGGGCCTGAATGGCGGGTCAGGAGACTGTTCCAGAACCTTAAAAGGCCGACAACGCAGATATGTCTCAACAACATCTTACGAATCCAAACATTAATCTAATATTCTCCGTTGAGTATCATGGAGAGAGGAGGGCTCGATCCCATCTTGGGAGAACTCACCTTCATCGGTTTAGGGCTCTTCGACGAGCTAGGAATCTCACTTAGGGGGCTCGAGGAGGCCAAGAAAGCCGACTACGTGTACGCTGAACTCTACACAAGTTTGATGGGAGGGCTCTCCATAGAGAGCCTCCAAAACCTGATAGGTAAAGAGGTTCACGTCGTGGATAGGAGGCTCATGGAGGACGAGAGCGGCGAACCCATCCTCGAGAAGGCTGAAGAGTCCCGGGTTGTCCTCCTCGTTCCGGGCGACCCGCTCATAGCGACCACCCACATCGACCTGAGACTGAGAGCCGAACGGCGTGGAATAAGAACCCGCGTCGTCCACGCCGCTTCGATCCTCTCGGCCGCCACAGGCCTCTCAGGCCTCCAGAACTACAGGTTCGGTAGGAACGTCACGATACCCTTCCCTGAACCCGGCTTCGTCTACGAGACCCCCTACGAGGTTATCCGCGAGAATAGAGGGAGAGACCTCCACACCCTCTGCTTCCTAGACATTAGGGTTGAAGAGGGAAGGTTCATGACCGTCAAGGAGGGCTTGGAGGCCCTCCTGAAAGTCGAGGAGGAGAAGAAGCTCGGGGTGGTCACTCCTAGAAGCCTAGCTGTAGGCGTTGCCAGAGTCGGCTCCGACAACGCGGTTGTTAAGGCCGACTACGTTGAGAGGCTTATGGGGTACAATTTTGGTCCGCCGCCTCACACCCTTATAATCCCTGCGGGGAGGCTCCACTTCGTCGAGGCCGAGGCCCTTATAACCCTAGCTGGGGCCCCAGCTGAAATCAGGGAGATGGTTACGTGAACGTTAAGGAGATGGCTTCCAAGTATATCCTCAAGACCGAACGTGCGTTTGAAGACATGGTTAGGACTCGACGCTTAGCCGTGGAGGACGAGGATGTTACGGAGGTCGTAGAGGAGGCGAAGAGATACTTGGAAGACGCGAGGTTCTACTTGGAGAGGGGTATGGCAGGGACGAGTTTAGCGTCTGTGTCCTACGCTGAGGGCCTGCTCGACTCGCTTAGGATGCTGGGCCTTCTAGAGTTCTCTTGGCGGAACTGTGAGGTGCGTATGGATGAGCGTGAAAGGTAAGGAATGCGGTAAGCCCCCTAAGAGGAGGATAGTCTTGGCCACGGGAACCTTCGACCTCCTCCACTACGGGCACGTATACTACTTGACCGAGGCCAAGAAGGCTGGAGGCGAGGACGCCAAGCTCGTTGTGGTGGTGGCTAGGGACAAGACCGTTGAGAGACTGAAGGGAAGCCGGCCGATAATACCTGAGAACCAACGTAGAGCTGTGGTTGAAGCCTTGAGGGTTGTGGATGAGGCTCTACTGGGCTACGAGGATATGAACATGGAGAAGGTTATAGAGAGGGTTAAGCCGGACATAATCGCCGTCGGACACGATCAGAAGGAGATAGAGGAGAGAGTACGCCGGCTGATAAGGGATAAGAACCTGAAGATAAAAGTCGTCCGGGTTAGAAGGTTCAGCGAGGAGACCCTCAACAGTTCGACGAAGATAAAGATGAAGATCGTCGAGCAGTACGGGTCTGCGGAGAAGAGGTAGAAGGCGGGCGGCTTAACCCCTCCCGCCGTCAGACCCCGCGTCCACAAGGACCGTTACCTTAACCCTGCTCCCATCCTTCAGTTTAAGTTTACCGCGGAGGTAGACGGGAGCTATAACCTCCAGAACCGACATGTTATAGTGGCTCCTCAAGGCCATGACAACCGCGCCCTTCTCCCGGTTATTCACCAAGGCATGGAAACACCTAACCGGGCCGTACGTTCTACTCTCATCCTTGAACCCCTCAATCACGATCGCCGGGTAAGACTCGAGATCAGCCGCGGCCTCAACGTCGTATTCGGTCGTCAACTTCAGGTTCAGGGTTCCCGGGTAAGGGTCGAAGCCGAGCTTCTCGATGAACTGTCTCCTGTACGCCTCGCGGGTAACGTAGTAGGCTCCCTCCCCAAGCCCGCTGAAGACCGTTCCCTCTATAGTCAGAGAAGGCGGATACTTGGCCTCCAAGATCACGCTCAGGCCGGAGTGAACCCTCTTGAGCTGCTTCTTCCCTTCCTCGGAGAGCCGGACAAGGGTTCCCTGAGCCGTTATAATCCTCTTTATCCACCCGACCCTCTCGAGGCCGACGAGGTAACGTGAGGCGGTCTGTTGCGACACGCCCAGCCTCTCAGCTAAAAACTCAGTGGAAGCCTTGATCGTCCGGTTGTAGGCCCCCATCTCAGCTAGCCTATACAGGATGAAGAAATATTTGTGGAGTTTCCTCTCGTCAGCCGACTGGTTCAAGAGCGGTCACCACCCTTTGAGAAGGAACAGAACCGGCCTAAATAGGTTTACGCCATCCAAGAGAAAAAGCACGGCCACGACAACCGGTAGAAACGGTCAGGGATGTGTTTTAGGCCGCCGCCTAAAAATGAAAGTTCGTTCTGGACGTAATTAAAGGGAAGGAGAATTTGAGGCTTAGCTTCTTCCACCAGACATCCTTCTCTTCATCTCCTCGGAAGGCCAGAAAACGTTCTTCTGTTTGGGTCCTCAACAACCCATCTGACAGGTTTCCTTGACATAGCGACACACCTTCCCTTAGAGAAACCCATAAGAGACCAGCAAGGATTATAAACGTTTTTCGGGGCTTCCTTAAAGGGTGACGGGTTCACCATGAAGATTATTCCTGTAGCGGAGTCGGGAGGAGTCACGGTCTACTGCCCCTCAGACGGGAGGTTCTCCTTCTTTAACAGCCCGTACATAGCGCATCGAACTCAAAGAGGAGTCGACATATACCCTCCTAAAAGGTTCGGTGATGTAGCCCCATCCCCTGTTCTCGGCAGAGTAGCCGGGATAAGGAAAGTTAAATGCCCGGGAGGGAAGGGGTTTAAATCCTCAGAGTTCGATTACGTAATCCTCATCCGAAGCGTAGAGAACCCGAAGAGGATGATCAAGATACTGCACGTCGAGCCGACCGTTGATCTTGGACGCCTAGTCGAGCCGGGTCAAGAGCTAGGGACGCTTTTAAGGTCGGGGTACTTCGACTTCTGGACAGACCCCCACATCCACGTTGAGGTCAGGAACCCAGAAGACCCGATAAGGGCTAGAGGCGGATTCAAGCTTGAGAGAACCTTCCTCTTCAACAACCTTGAAGGCTCCGCGGAGCTTCTACAAGAGCTCAGAGGGGTTGTGGTTGAGACGAAACGTGAGTACTCTCTGGTTCTCTTAGAAGGGAGATGCAGGTACGGCCTGCCCGTTGAGGTTGACGGTTCTCTAGGAGTCTTTGACGGAGGGGTTCCCCACTACGGCTGGTTTGGAGTCTACACAACCCGTAAACCATCTCTAGGAGGGGTTGTCAAGCTCTGCGGCGTGCCCATAGGAGCCCTTGAGAAGACCTCTAACCGGATGGGGCTCGCTAAGTGTAGCGGTTTTCACTTCCTGTTGAGAGGGGTTAGGGTAGGGTTATCCCTATACTTGTATCCTTCGGGCAAGCCTCTGGTTAAGGTTGTTCCACCCAAGCCCGGAGCACTGAACCTAGAGGAGTCAGAGGAAGTGAGAGTCGCAGTCGTCACCTCTTGAAGTTCCACTCTCGCGTAGAGTACTTCTCAGCCTTAAGCTTAGAGGCGAGACGTTCCTCGAACTCCGTGAGGTTGCCGGGAACAAGCTCCACTCGGTAGGCTTCTTCAAAGCCTCTCTTCAGAGCGGCCTTCAGCTCCTCGAAGCTAACCTCTCTCCCTAGATACCGGTTTATGGATGTCACCCTTTCCTCCACAGACTTTATCAGCTTGTCACGGATTTTCTCGCTTGGAACCTTCAGTAGAGTGAACATTAAGGTTGGGTTCACGTCTCTGAGTATGGTGCCGTGTTGGTGAACGACCCCGAACCGCCTCGTCTGGGCGTTCCCTGAGATTTTCTTTCCGTCAACCACAATATCGTTTATCGGTTTGAACTCGGCTGGAACCTTCAGAAGCCTCAGCCCCGCTACGAGACCAGAGCAGAGAACCCTGTAAGTCTCCAGTATATCCCTAGAGATGAGCCGGTGATCCTCCTTCACGACGAGGCTGTACGTGAGCTCCCCGTCTCTATCGTGGTAGACGGCTCCTCCGCCCGTCACCCTCCTAACGCAGTCGACGCCCATCCGCTTACACGCGGCTAGATCAACCTCGTCCTCCATGCTCTGGAAATACCCTATCGAGACGGCTGAAGGCTCCCACCTGAAGAAGCGCACAGTGTTCGGAACAAGGTTCCTAGACCTCGCAACGGTTATAGCCTCGTCTAAAGCCATGTTGTAGAAGGCGTCGTTCAAACCCGTGTCCAGTAGCCTCCACCTCTCAACCATACCTAACACCCTCCCTCACTGGCCATGAGTATACACCTAGCGATGTCTTTGGGGGAAGCCCCCAGCAAGGTTGCCCCCTTCTCTTTGATCAAGGCTTCTATGGAGGACGCTAGAGAGTGCTCCTCCAAGGCTTTCCCGACGAGGCTCCGCTCAATCTCCTCTATAAGGTCCTCAGGGTGGAGGAAGAAGTCACCCGTAATCCTAACCTTCTCAACCTTTCCATCCTTCTCTTCAAGCTGGACTTTTATGAGCTTGCCTCCCTCAACCTTGTAGGCCGCTCTACGCATGGGAACCCACCTTAGGGAAGAAGTATTAACTGTCCACCTTTAATATGTAGTGTCTCTTCTCTGCGGGTACAGGCCGCCTCGGCGTACGACAGAAAAACTTATATCTGGATCGACTTCTCAGTGTTAGGGCAGTGGTGTGAAGTGAGGGTTCAGGTTCATAAGGGGCGGCTACGTTCATCCGGGTTAGGCCAGTTAAACCTCTGTTGATCTCCACTTTCTCCACGTTTAGGGTACCCCAAACCTTAAATCTCTCCTTTCCGGCTCCTAACTCGTTTAAGACTAATTCATTTCCAAGGTTCACTGGCACCTTGGCAAGATTCACGCGAGAGTTTAGGAGGGTGACGAGTAGTGGTGAAGGTTAGGTTCGCCATACCGAAGGGACACCTCGAGAAGGCTACCTTCGAGATGCTTGAGCAGGCCGGATACGTGATCTCAGGCAGGGAGCGGACGTATCGACCGGCGATAAACGACCCGAACATCGAGTTGAAGATTCTGAGGCCTCAAGAAATTCCCATATTCGTCGGGGAAGGACTACAAGACATAGGCATAACCGGCATAGACTGGGTTAAAGAGACAGGGTCGGACGTCGAGGTTCTCTTAGACTTGGAGTACTCCAAGGTTAGGCTGGTCTTGGCGGTTCCGAAGTCGTGGAGAAGGGTCAACTCGCTCTCAGACCTGCTGGAGGAGTTGATACCGAAAGGTAGAACCGTGAAGATTTCAACCGAGTACCTGAACGTTACGTCGGAGTACTTGAGGAGAAACCCCGTCTACAGGAGGTTCTTCCAAGATTCTGAACCCCTAATGGTGACTCCGTGGTGGAGGAAGGGCGTGAACGAACAGGTCAGCATCTACCTCTCCTTCGGAGCAACCGAGGCGAAGCCCCCTGAAGACGCGGACGCCATCGTCGACGTCGTCGAGACGGGAGCCTCGCTCGAACAGAACAACCTCAAGGCGGTTGAGACCATAATGGAGTCTACGGCGGTTCTAATCGCAAACAAAGACTCCCTCAAAGACCCGGAGAAGAAGGAAAAGATATACGATGTACTAACCCTCCTGAAAGGGGTTGTTGACGGAAGGAAGAAGCTCCACATCTTCGTCAACGTCTCCGAGGAGAACCTCCAAGAACTCCTGAAGAATCTCCCAGCTCTGAAGAGGCCTACGATCTCGCCGCTCTCGGCGAAGGGGTGGTACTCCGTTAACACGGTCATAGACCGAGGCCTCTTCTTGGAGTGCCTGCCAACCTTGAGGAGGCTCGCCCAAGGACTCGTGGTCTACGAGCCTAGACAGGTTCTCCTGCTAGATCAAGCGGCTCCAAGTAAGGTTCGAGAGGAGAAACAGGCCCAAGATGAAAGTTAAGATACGGAGAACATCGGTTCCGCCTAAGAGTCTGCTCGAGGAGAGAAGGGTCCGAGGTAGAGGAGCCCTCCCACCCGACCTCGAAACTCAAGTCCGCAAAATAATCGAGGCCGTGAAGAAGCGGGGCGACTCAGCCCTAATAGAGTTCACTGAAAGGTTCGATGGAGTATCCATGGAAGTCAGCCGCCTGAAAGTGACGGAAGAAGACGTGGAAAGGGCCTATGAGCTCGTGAGCGGAGAACAGGTCTCGGCGATCGAGCTCTCCAAAAGCAGGGTTAAACTATTGGAGAGGAACCTGCTTGAGAGGCTGAACTTCGAGGTCAAGTATGAAGGCGTCGAGGTTTACAGTCGAACCAGACCCCTCAGAAGCGTTGGATGCTACGTTCCGGGTGGAGAAGCCTCCTACCCAAGCACGGTGGTCATGACTGTTACTCCAGCGAAGGTAGCCGGTGTTCCTAGGGTCGTGATCTGCACCCCCCCGAAGAGAGGAGGAGACGTCGAACCCATAACCCTTGTGGCGGCCGACATCTGCGGCGCCGACGAGGTCTACAGGGTTGGAGGAGCCCAAGCCGTAGCGGCCTTAACATACGGAACAGCCTCGATAAAGCCTGTAGAGAAGGTTGTGGGGCCGGGAAACCGGTACGTCTTAGCCGCTAAACTCCTAGTCTCAACGGACGTCGCCACGGACCTCCCAGCCGGCCCAAGCGAGGTTCTCATACTAGCTGACGAGTCGGCTGACCCTAGACTTGTAGCCCTAGATATGGTCGCTCAAGCTGAGCATGGGGTTTGGGGATACTCGATCTTGGTCACGGTCTCCGCAAACCTTGCAGATGAGGTTCAGAATGAGCTCGCAAGGATCGTCCCTTCGTCGCCTAGAGCGAGGATCGTTGAGGAGGCTCTCTCAAGGAACGGGTTGATCCTAGTCTTGAGAAGCCTCGAGGAGTGTGTCTCGTTCGTGAACGAGTTCGCACCGGAGCATCTAGAGATCATGGTGGATAACCCTCTAGAGGTAGCTGAGAAGATAAACGCGGCTGGTCTCGTGCTTTTGGGAGGTTACACCCCTGCATCGGCGAGTGACTACTGCCTCGGAGTCAACCACGTCCTCCCGACTGGAGGTTTCGGGAGGACCTATTCAGGCCTCTCGGTTCTGGACTTCGTTAAGAGGCTGAACATCGTCAAGTGTTCTAGGGAGGGCCTCTCTAAGGTTAGGGAGGCAGTAAAAGTCTTAGCCGAGGCGGAGGGCCTCCCGAACCACGCCCTATCGGTGGAAGCGAGGTTCAAGGATTGAAGGATCGGAGGAGTTCGTGGCTGGAGAGGTTTCTCGAGGACGCCAAAACCCTCACTAAATACGACGTTGGGATTACATCTGAGAGGTTAGCCCGGAGACTCGGAGTGGACCCCTCGGAAATACTCAAACTGAACTCCAATGAGAACCTCTTCATCCCCCTAGACTTCTTGAGGGGCCTCCTGAAAGAGGTTGTTGAGGAGGTTGACCCCCGGTTCTACCCTAGGGACGAACGGGTTGAACTGGAGGAAGAGTTAGCCAGACGCCTCAAAGTTCACAGGGATCAGATAGTCTTGGGTTCCGGAAGCGATCAGCTAATCGAACTGCTCACATACGCGTTCTTGGACCGAGGCGAGAAGGCTCTCTCGATCACCCCAACATTTTCCATATATGAGAGGGCTGTGAGAACGAGGGGGGCACACTACGTGCCGGTGCCGTTGATGGAGGACTTCTCCCTGAACGTTGAGCGGATGCTCCGTCTAGCCGAGGCTGAGGAGGCGAAGGTCCTCTTCATCTGTTCCCCCAACAACCCGACGGCCAACCAGTTCCGGCTTGAAGATGTTAAAGGGCTCATAGAAGGCTTCGATTGGCTGGTCGTTCTAGATGAGACCTACGCCGATTTCGCTACGTATTCCATGGTGGACTTAACGAGAGAGTGCGAGAACCTCGTAGTCCTCAGAACCTTCTCCAAGGTCTTCGGGGTAGCCGGGTTGAGGCTGGGATACGCCGTTTCAAACGTAGATGTCTCATCGGCTCTACGGGAAAGGTTTCAGATGCCCTACCCTGTCTCCTCGGTAACCTTAAGGATGGGCCTGAAACTCCTAAGAAACCTCGACTTGATAAAGGAAAAGATTGAGAGCCTCAAGGAGGAGAGGGCGGCCCTCATAAGGAGGCTAAGCGAGATGGAAGGGGTCCAACCCTTCAACTCCGAGACGAACTTCGTCCTAATGAACCTCACGGAGATGAGCTCAGACGAGGCGTACCGGAGACTACTGGACCAAGGAATAATCGTGAGGAACATAGGGCGGGTCCTAAATCTGGAGAACTGTATCAGAGTCACGGTGGCTCCCCGCCCGATGATGGAGCGTTTCCTCGAGGCGTTTAGGAGGATAATCGGAAGATGAAGGTAGACGACTCCTACATGAGACTCGACCTGAGCGATCTAGGAGAGTCATACGTGAAGAAGAGCATCCTAAACCAGTTGAAGGATGTTGACGCCGCCATCTTCGACTGCGACGGAGTCCTCATAGACGCCAGAAAGTCCTACAACATGGCGATAGCCAAGACCGTGGCCTACCTAATAGAGAGCTTGGCGGGCGTGTCTTTCCCAGAAGACGTGATCTCGGACAGAGTCATAATCGCCTTCAAGAGGAGCGGGGGCTTCAACAGCGACTGGGATGTGGCCTACGCAATCCTAATGTTAACTCTGCTCCGCCTACCCGGAAGATTCCGGGAAACCGTCAAGAAGCGCGTAGCTTCCCTCCAAAGATTTGAAGACCCGCTTGAAGCCTTGAGGAAGATGAGGGAAGACTCAGCCCGTAAACCGGTCCAAGAAGAGATTAATAGTATGTTCCTCAAAACCTTAGGTGATGAACTGATGAGGTTTGCCGAGGTTCTACATGAAGATGGAATAGACTCCGTCGACAGAAACATCAGAAGCGACCCTAAATTAGACCGTGACGCCCTCCGCCTCTACGAGGAGACTAGAAGATTCCTGAGACACTCCGGGGGAGTCGGAGAGAGCGTGGTCCCAACGGTCTTCGAAGAGTTCTTTCGGGGGTCAAAATTATTCAAGGAGAGTTTCGGGCAGGAACCCAAATTCAACATGGAGGAGAATGGTTTGATCGATATTGAGAAGGTGATAATAAAACCTGAGGTCCTCGATAGGTTGGAGGCTCTCTTCGGAGGGCCCAAGTTCGGAGTTGCTTCAGGGAGCTTCCTGAAGCCGGCTGAGTACATCTTGGGGAGCATCCTTGAGAGGTTTAACCCGGAAGCCTTAGTCTTCTATGACGAGGTTTTCAGGGTTGAGATGGAGGCTTCGCGGAGGCGCGGCGCACCCGTGAGCCTCAAGAAACCTAACCCCTTCTCGCTCTTCAAGTCGGCTAGTGCACTCGAACCCTTCAGGTACGCCGTCTACGTTGGAGACTCCATGGAGGACGCCCTCACAGTTGAGAGGGCTAGAGAGAAGGACCCCCGCTTTCTTTTTGTAGGAGTCTACCACTACTCTCCTCCGAGAGACGAAACCTTAACGGACTTCCTCGCGGCTCGTTGCGACGTTGTGTTACCAACCGTGAACGAGCTGCCCATCATACTGGAAACTGTTAGGAGGGAAGCATGAATGAGGATAGCCGAAGTCTCTAGGAAGACCAAGGAGACCGACATCTACGTGAAGGTGAACCTCGACGGTTCTGGCAGAGCCGAGGTTGAGATGGACGCGGCCTTCTGCGCTCACATGGTGACTTCCTTAGCAGCCCACAGCCTAATAGACTTGAAGGTTAAGGCGAAGGGCGACCTGAAACACCACGTGACCGAGGACGTGGCGATCTGCTTGGGTAAGGCCATAAGGGAGGCTTTAGGAGACTCGTCTGGGATAAGGAGGTTCGGATACGCCACCGTCCCCATGGACTGCTCTCTAGCCTCCGCGGCCGTAGACT
Organism: Candidatus Bathyarchaeota archaeon B26-1; assembly: GCA_001593925.1. Taxonomy (GTDB): domain Archaea; phylum Thermoproteota; class Bathyarchaeia; order Bathyarchaeales; family B26-1; genus B26-1. The sequence goes on along the minus strand of LUCD01000013.1, from coordinate 4,307 downwards.
TGTCCGGCAGACCCTACTCTAGGATCGACTTGAAGGTCAGCGGCGAAGCCATAGAGGACATGCCGAGGGAGGACATATACCACTTCCTAGAGACTTTAGCCACGTCCCTAAAGGCCAACATACACCTGTGGGTTCACTACGGAGTGAACGACCACCACAAGGTTGAGGCCGCCTTCAAGGCTCTAGCCCTCTCGCTCAGGCAAGCGGTCTCCAAAGACCCTAGAAGAATGGGGGTTCCGAGCTCTAAGGGGGTGATATGATCCTGCAAGCAGTCATAGTCGATTACGGGGTTGGAAACTTCTTCAGCATGAAGTGCGCCCTCGAAAGAGCCGGCTTCAACGTCAAAGTTGCCAAGTCCCCCGACAACGTACTTGAAGCCGACGCAGTCGTCTTACCCGGAGTTGGAAACTTCAAGACCGCCTCAAAGAACCTGAAACCCTTCAAAGCCGCCTTATCTAAGATTATTGAGGATGGGGCTCCCCTCCTTGGAGTATGCTTGGGTATGCAGCTCCTCTTTGAGGGAAGCGAAGAGAGCCCGGGTGAGGGTCTGTGCCTCCTCGAAGGGAACGTTCTCAGACTTCCAGACCGCGTTAAGACCCCGCACATGGGATGGAACACCCTAAAAATTCTTAGGTGGAGCCCCCTCTTAGATGGGATCGACGAGAACTCTTACCTATACTTCGTCCACTCCTACTACGCCAAGCCGGGGAGCCGCAACCTCGTCGTGGCCGAGACCAGCTATGGAGTTGACTTCGCCTCCGTCGTCGCCAAAGGAAACGTTTACGGCACCCAGTTCCACCCTGAGAAATCCGGTAAGCCGGGAGCTAAGATTCTCCTGAACTTCGCCAAGATCGTTAAGAGATGATCATTTATGGAGATCATTCCAGCCGTGGACTTGATGAACGGCGAGGTCGTCAGGCTTGTCAGGGGAGACCCGAACCTCCGGAGAAGCTACAGGCATCTAGGCGACCCCATCTCGGTAGCCCGCAGATGGAGCCTAGAGGGAGCCGATCTGATCCACGTAGTCGACTTGGACGCGGCGCTTGGGCTTGGGAGCAACATGGAGTCTGTCAAGAAAATCATCGAGTCCGTCGAGACCCCTGTTCAAGTAGGTGGGGGAATAAGGAGCCTCCCAGCCGCCCGAAGCCTCCTAGAGGGAGGCGCCCAGAGAGTAGTCTTGGGTTCCATGGCCTTTGAAAAGGTTGAGGCCATTAAGACTCTCATAAGGGAGTATGGAGACGAGAGGATAGTGGTCGCCCTAGATCACCTTAAAGGAGAAGTCCTGATCAAGGGTTGGAGGGCAACCGCAAGGCTTAAGGTGGAGGACGCTCTAACCCGATTCTTAAATGTAGGTGTCAAGCTCTTCCTTGTCACATCGGTCTCAAGGGACGGAACTATGGAGGGGCCGGATATAGAGACCCTGTCCAAAATCCGAGTCTCCCACCCGGATGCATGCCTGATAGCGGCTGGCGGAATTAGAAGCCTCGACGACATAGCCGCCCTCAAGAGGGTGGGGGTCCACGGAGTAGTCATTGGGACAGCCCTATACGAGGGCAGTTTCACCTTGAGAGACGCCTTGAAGATCGACGGGAGAGGGATGGTTCTGGCTAAGAGGATAATCCCATGCTTGGACGTGGACCACGGCAGGGTCGTTAAGGGAGTCCACTTCGTCAATCTTAGATATGCGGGTGACCCCGTGGAGCTGGGGAAACGGTACAGCGACGAGGGCGCCGACGAACTCGTCTTTCTCGACATAACGGCCTCCCCTGAGAAACGGGAGATTCTCAAGGAGGTCGTCAGAGCCGTGGCTTCCGAGCTGAACATACCGTTCACTGTTGGCGGGGGAATAAGGAGCGTCGAGGACGCTAGGGCGGTCCTATGTAACGGCGCCGACAAGGTTTCGGTCAACACCGCCGCCGTGGAGCGGCCTCAGCTCGTGAAGGAGCTCTCCGAGACGTTCGGGAGACAATGCGTAGTCGTTGCTATAGACGCTAAGAGGAGATACGAGGTTAGGCCGGACAGGGTCGTCGTCCAATCCGGTGAGGGCGCCTGCTGGTTTGAAGTCTACACTTACGGGGGGAGGAAGCCGACGGGGATCGACGCGATCCAGTGGGCTGAGACCGTTGCGAATCTGGGAGCCGGCGAACTCCTAGTCACTTCGATGGACAGGGATGGAACTGAAGATGGGTATGATCTAGAGCTCACAAGGAGCATCTCGGAGGCCGTGAGGATACCCGTGATCGCGAGTGGAGGCGCTGGAAAACCTGAGCATCTCTTAGAGGCCTTCACGGTTGGGGGCGCCGACGCCGCACTCGCCGCCTCAATCTTCCATTATAATAAGTACCCGATACCCTTAGTCAAGAAGTTCCTGCATGAGAGGGGGGTGCCCGTAAGGCTTTGAAAGCCCTGAAGATAGAGAACCTAGACTTCAAGAAGGGGGGCGGCCTGATCCCCGTGGTCGTCCAAGAACACAGCTCTTTGAGAGTTTTAACGTTAGCCTACGTGAATAAGGAGGCCTTGGAGAAGACTATAGAGACCGGCTACGCCCACTATTTCAGGAGGTCTAAAGGAAGAGTCATGATGAAGGGTGAAACCTCCGGGAACGTCCAGAGAGTGCTCGACATCCTAGTGGACTGCGACCAGGACGCTCTCATCTTCCTAGTTGAACAGAAAGGCGTAGCGTGCCACCTCGGCGAGGAGACATGTTTCCACAACAGGCTCGAGGAGGCCGAAGCCCTAAAAGAGAGACAAACATCCGACTTAAGACAGTGCTCCGAGAGCTCCGGATAACCTGCCGGCGTCTCCTAGATCTTGGAGCAAGCCTCCGCTTAGAGGTTCTCTCAAACGATCCGATGGTTCGTCTTTCACATTCCAGGACGAACCGTTCTAAAGTGTAGATTTATTAAATTCTTCGATCTATAAGCCTAAGATCGAGATGTGTAGCAGAAGGAGAATTTTGGACTTAACCATAACCTCTGCCCTATCATTTCTATTCACGGTCGCTCTCTTATACGCTACTCTTGAGGTTCCAAGGGTCGTTCACGCCCTTTTGATCAAAGTTTTCCCGGATTGGGGACTCCACTTCGAGATGGAGAAGATGAGGGAGACGATAGAGTCTCTCAGGCCGATCGGATACGCAACCTTCGTAGCAGTCTTGATCCTGATCATAATCGGCTTCGTCTTTGGGAGAACCCTCATCCTTGGGTTCGATAGGCTTATATCTACCAGTCTTTGGACAGTTTGCTTTCTCAATGTTCTTCTTGGCTGGCATAGGTGTTTTGAGGGCGTTGTGGCTCCCCATACTGGACGTTTCGCCGAAGATTTTGAGGTTGGGGGACATCGTCTACGTCCCCTACATGATCTTGATCTTCCTACTTGAGCACATGTTCCGTCTGATGGGAGTACACTTGCCGCCCACCAAGTTTGAGGCGGCCCCCTCGCTCATGATAATGATGCTGGGGTTGCTTATTTTTCTCCTCGGAACTACAACGTGGCTCTACGGTAAGTTTCGAGGATACAGGATAATCGATTTCTGGATATACCGTTTCTCTAGACATCCACAATATCTCGGATTCATCGTTTGGAGTTACGGTCTCCTAATCTTAGCGGCTATCACACCATCGCCAAGAGGAGACTACATACCCCCTCCAAGCCTTCCGTGGCTCATCTTCACATTAACCCTGATAGGTTCAGCCTTGAATGAGGAGAGCAACCTAATCAAGAAGTACGGCGAGGAATACGTGAAGTATCGCGCCGAAACCCCATTCATGATCCCGCTTCCCAAACCTCTCATAAACTTATTGACGATGCCGGTGAGGGCTCTATTCGGGAAGAGCATGCCGGAGCGCAGGAGGGAGATCATAGGAGCACTCCTAATCTACGGGCTTATACTGGCGCTACTATCTACGCCCATGGCCTTAAAGCCATGATCCTCTCCCTAATAAAACCTCTTCAAGCTACTCTATGAGATTACTGCTCCAGCCTTTGTTTCTGCTAAACCGTTAAATCTCTGAATGATCATCCTCTATTCGGTGGATGCATGCTTATGAGGGAGGCTATGCTCTACGAGGAGATAGGCGGCAAGAGGGTTAGATGTAACCTCTGCGCCAGAAGATGTGTAATAAAGGATGAATCTGTAGGTTTCTGTCTTGTCAGAAAGAATGTTGGCGGCAAGTTATACGCATTAAACTACGCTAAGGCGTGTTCGGCTATAGTCGACCCGATAGGGAAGAAACCTCTCTCCCATTTCCATCCCGGAGCACTAGTCATGTCCATAGCGACTGTGGGATGCAACTTCAGATGCCAAT
>LUCD01000012.1 GCA_001593925.1 Candidatus Bathyarchaeota archaeon B26-1 | reverse complement strand
TAACAGACATGCAAAAAGAAGGAGTAATCGAACCCCTAACAGTCAAAGAACAAGCAATAAAATCAGCAGCCGAAGCAGCCTCCATGATCCTAAGAATAGACGACATAATAGCAGCCTCAAAACCAAAAGAAACAGAAACAGAAAAAGAAGAAGGGAAAGAGGAAGAGAGCGAGACTCCTGAATTTTAACCCCCCACATTTTTCTTAATCGGTCTATTGTTGCTAATGTTCTGTTACCGCTTTTTATTGGAGCGAGAACTGTAAGATTTATTTGAGCCTTATATGGATGAGAATTACAATTACGGTTTTGGTACGTTGGGGTGTCAGCTCTGTTCCCAATCCATGACGAGAATAGGCCCGCTACTAAGCCCTACGTGAATTACATGCTGATATCGATCAACGTTTTGGTCTTCTTCTTTCTTTTGGGGGGTGGACTAAAGACTTTACGTGCTGGAATCGTGACTCTCGGGGTTATCCCCATCTTTATACTCCATGGGGAGAGGCTCTGGACACTCTTCACAAGCATGTTCATACACGCAGACATCATGCACCTTTTAGGAAACATGGTCTACCTCTGGATATTCGGGGATAACGTTGAGGATGACATGGGCCACATAAAGTATCTGCTCTTCTACCTCTTTGGAGGTTTAGTTGCAACCTTCACTCACATAGCGTCGGTCCTCGCTACCCTCCCAACCCTCGGCCCGTTGGGTCTAGCCTTGCCTTCAGTGGGGGCTTCTGGGGCTATATCCGCAGTCTTGGGGGCCTATCTGGTGCTGTACCCGAACGCCAAGATAAGGACCGTCATCTTCTACTTCTTCATCCAGATCGTAAGCATCCCAGCCTACTACTACCTAGGGTTCTGGTTTCTATACCAGCTCTTCATGGGAATGATCTCCTTGACCGGTCTATCGTCCGGCGTCGCCTTCTGGGCTCATATAGGCGGCTTCGTGATGGGGGTTCTCACGGTTAAGGCTTTAGGGGTTAAGGCAAAACCGAAGAAGAGGGTCTCCATCACGGTGAGGAGGCCCGTGAAGCCTCTATACTACGAGCCTTGGATTAGAGCCCCCTTCATGGACATGATCGTTGAGCCTGACCGGGTTAGGATAATAGCCGAAATTCCTGGAGTAGACTTAGAGAATATTTCTGTCAACGCGACCAGCTGGAGCGTCACGATAATGGCAGAGAGAGGCCACCTCAGGTTCTACAGCCACATCCCTCTCCCAGTCCCCGTGATACCGAAAGTCGAGGAGCTGACTTACAGAAACGGAGTGTTGAGCTTCATCTTGTACAGGAGTCTCCCCTAAAAACCGGTTAGGCGAAATGTCCTCCTCCAAACCTCAACTTTTAGGGTGAAGACGCACACTGCGAAGGTGAGTACCGCTCTTTAAAGACAGACGGTCAAACCAGAAAATCTTAAATCAAACCGCGATGAAGAAAGAGAATGAAACAGTAGAAGGCCGCCGTAACGTAGTCTGGCAGCGTACAGGCCTGTGGAGCCTGGAGGCCGGGTTCAAATCCCGGCGGCGGCCTCCAAGCAGAGACCCCCTCCCCAAGGGTTTACTCCAGCATTGGTTTATGGAGCCGCTCTTCTTATGTCCTCCGCCGGTTGGGGGTGTCATGATGCTGAGTCGGCGGTCTGTTGTCTGTGGATGTGCTCTTAGCTTTAATCAGCCCCTGGATGAGGTTGTGGACTTCTATTAGGGCTAGTGTGAGGGCGCAGTATAGGAATGATGTTAGGATGATGACCTCGGGCTGGAGTATATCGATGCTCTCGAGGATTTGAGGTGGGGTTGGGATGGTGTAGATCCAGGTTGGGGTGAGGAGGAGGAAGGTGAGGACGAGTGTGGTTGTGATGTAATGGAGGGTTATGGGTATGGGGTTAATCGGTCTCTTGAGGTTTCGGCTCTTGGTGAGGAGGCCTAGATGGTCCATGAGGTTTGGGTCTACCCTCCGAAGTTCAAGGAGGTAGTTCTTGAGGCGTTCCCTCTCCACCAGAACCACCTCCTCCTCGGGCATGGCAAAACCTAACAATCCCCCAAAAGTCTTCAAGGAGGAGACGACCGCTAGTCTTACACGCTTTAGAAGGGATCTAGACGGCGCCTCCACATTTGGGGAGGGCCTCCTTTCCAACCTTTCAAGCGTCGATGAGACCCTAACTCCTCGTGCTAGAACCGACCTGCTAACGGTCTCAGCCTGATCCCTCAAGGCTATAGAGTGTATGAAGATGAGGAGGGATACTGTGAGCGTTATGTTAAGGCCTATCCATTCGAGGGGCCATTTGGGGGAGTCGATCGAGGCTGCTTGACCGGAGGTGACGGCGGCTACCAACAGGATGGGGAGGGATATAACCGATGTTCTGGCTGAACCCTTAAGGGTTCCCAACAGCCCAATCAAGAGCCAGAATGTGAGGGAGATTATGGAGGTGATGTTGGAGGTTAAGGTGAGGATTGCCCCTGAGATGGCCGCCATAGATATGAGGGCCATTATAGAGTAGACGTCTCCTCTGATGGGCCTGATCTTCCCAGTCAACCACGCCACTCCCTTATAACTCCACTAGCCTTCGCCTTTAGGTACTCGCCGAGGACGGCCGGTATCACATCCGAGGGGGAGACATCGATGACATGGACGCCCCTAGCCCTGAGGTCTAAGATTAGGTCCTCCCTGTCCTCCCGTATGGACTCGGATGCAGCTTCGGCATACGCCCTCGTAACCTCATTCCCGGCCAGCCTCAACTCCTCGAAGCTGGGGCCGAACGGCGAGATGACCACTATAGGGTGGCCGGAAGCCCTCATCAACTCTATCGACTCGACGAGTGTAGGTGTCTCCTCCTCCAAGTCGGTTATTATGAAGGTGATCGTCCTCTCCTTCAGCCTTGGGAGGATGTGGCTCACAGCCTCCCTAAGCGATGTCTGGCCTTCAGGCTGGGCCTCCGCCAAGGCCCTGAGGATATTGTAGAAATGTTTTCTCCCACCTTTGGGGGTGATGCATCTCCTCACATGATCCGAGTAGAGGAGGATTCCCACCCTGTCACCTCTCTTCAATGCTAGGTGGGCTATGAGGACCGAGGCCCTAATGGCGTACTCGAGCTTCGTCTGGCCCTCTGGACCCCCACCCATTGAGAGGCTCGTATCTAGGAGGATCATGATCGAGATCTGCCTCTCGGTCTCGTACTCCCTCACTATAGGTCTAAGAAGCCTCGCCGTAGCCTTCCAGTCTATCCTTCGATACTCGTCTCCCGGGATGTACTCCCTGAGGCCGAAGAACTCAGTTCCGATCCCCTTGATCTTGGTCTGATGGACCCCAGATAGGAGGTCCATACCCCTCCTCTCCATCATCTCGAGCCTTCGGACATCCTCCATGGTGGGGCATACATAGACCGTCTGGCTTGGATAGGCCTCCCTCGACATCTCGAAGTAGGAGAACCTGTCCTTGATCTTGATAGTTGTTGGGCCCAGCTCGTACTTACCCCTCTTTGGGCAGTGGAGTATGTAGGAGTAGGTTACCTCCTCATAGGGGTCTATCGGGGTGTGGAGGGTGTTCTCCCCAACCGTGAGGTTGAGGCCCTCCGGAACCCGGTCTATTACCTCAACCAAGTCGAAGGGTTGGCTGCCTAGGTTCCTTACAGTAACCTTGACGTATAGGTACTCACCGGCGAAGACATCGGCCTTATCGGTTATCCTCTCAACCTTGAGTAGGTCAAGCCTCCCAGTTGAGAATTGGAGGAAGGTGTATGCCGTTAGAGGGCTGAGGATGAGGGCGAGCCCCATCGCCATGAGGGGAGGATTGGAGAGGTGCCCCCCCAAGATCAGGGAGATGGATCCCAAGATGAGCATGGTGGCAGTCCTCGGATATAGGAGGGCCATCGGGAAAGCCTCCTTCAGGCTGGAACCCTCACCTCGGAGAGGATATCCTCTATCACCTGATGGACACTCGTCCCAGCAAGCTCAACTTCGGGCTTGAGGATGATCCTATGGTTGAGGACCGGGTCGACCAAAGCCTTCACGTCGTCAGGTATGACGTAGTCCCTACCCTGAACCGCAGCCTTGGCCTTCGAGGCCCTGAGGAGGAAGAGGGAGGCCCTGGGGCTCCCACCTAGGAGGACCCTGTTATCCCTCCTAGTTCGGAACATTATATCTCGGATATACTCCATGATCTTCTCGTCTGCGTAGATTGTGGGGATGACCCTCTGCATCGCCACAACGGTCTCCCGATCCGTAACCGGGTCGACGGTCGGCTCATCGAAGCGATCCATCCTCTTCATGATGGCGACCTCTTCTTCCTCAGTTGGGTAGCCGACCTTAAGCTTGAAGATGAAGCGGTCGAGCTGGGCTTCCGGGAGGGGGTAGGTTCCAGCGAGCTCTATCGGGTTCTGGGTTGCCAAGACCATGAAGGGCCTCATCAGGGAGAAGGTCTTACCCTCTATGGTCACCTGCCTCTCCTGCATAGACTCCAGCAGTGCGGACTGGGTCTTCGGAGGAGCCCTATTGATCTCATCCGCTAGGAGGATGTTGGTGAAGATCGGCCCTTTCCTTAGGCGGAACGAGCCCGTATTCGAGTCATATACATAGACCCCTAGAATGTCGGCCGGTAGGATATCTGGGGTGAACTGGATTCTACGGAACTCGCACCCTAAGGTTCGAGCGAAGTTCCTGGCCATCATGGTCTTCGCTATCCCAGGGACACCCTCTAAGATCACATGGCCGTTCGAGAGGAGGGCTACGAGGACGTTCTCGATGAGCTCCCGCTTACCAACGATGACCCTCTGAACCTCATCTATGATCCTCCTCGACACTTCACGGACGAGGCTTATGGATGGGATATATCCTCCACTCTCCATATCGGTCACAGCCCCAGCTCCTCGGAGAGAATGTTCAGCCTCCGAACGAGGTTTATGAACCTCTCCCTACCGATGTAGGGGTTGGACAAGTCTACAAGCTCATACTTGGAACCCATGGCCTTCATATCCTCATAGGTTATCTCCCCAGCTATATAGAGTTCGAGGGGGGAGAAGGTGGGGCCTAGGGTGTACCTACGCTTCCACGGCGGCTCGAGGGACCTTAATGGGGATGTTAAGTTTTCAAGCTCCATCAGTAGTCTCCTAACCTTGTGCGCTTCCTTGCTTGGGTAGGTCTCCCGAACCTTGGCCATGATGAGCCTCAAATCCGCCGATGGTGGCAGGTTGAGCCTCCCCCTAAGCCTCCTCAGAAAGGCTCTATATAGGTAGTGGAGGGCCCACGACCTATTCATAACCGCCATCCTATGCTCGAAGATGCTCCTAGGCAGGATATGGATCTCCTCCCGCCCCTTCAAGTGTGGGAACTTGGTCGCCGAGAGCGAGAGCAGTATAGAGAGAAAGGCGATGAAGGCTGGGCCTAGAACAGTCATCCATGGGGTCACCAAGGAGAGGGCCCACGCCAAGAGTCTAGGCTCCTCTGGAAGCCCTGCGATGTGGGTGACGTCGAAGATCACTGGGAACTCTATGTTCCCATAAGAAAGCCACCTTATGGTGTTCTTGGCGAAGGCTAGGTTTCCCCCATACCTTATCATGTCGTTGGTGAAGACTGTTGGGTCGCTGACGAGGACGACCCTCCCATTACCAAAATTGAACGCTATAACCACAGGGATGAAACTGCCCTCCTCCTCACCTACATCCCACCTCTCATTATGGTTCTCATCCAACCAACTCGCCGAGCTGGATCGGGCTACGATCACGACGCCGTAGAGGTCCTCTGGAAGAGCCTCTCTATGCAGTCCAGTCGGATGGTTAAGCACTATATAATCGACTCCATAGGAGATGTTGTGGGTCTCGGTCAAGGCCACCACCGGATAGTTTGGGTTCTTCGTGTAGCTGCCGACATCTAGTAGGGGAGCTCCATTGAAGGAGAAGCCTAACATACGTGCCAGCATGTTGCTCAGCCCTCCTTTATCGGCGAGGAGGAGGGAGCCGCCCCTCCGAATGAACTCCACAATGGCCTCGGCCTCAGAGTATGTAATGCGGGTTGAAGGGCCGATTATGACCAAGACGGCGGAGCCCTTAAGCCTCGAAAGGAAGCGGACTGTGGAGATGACCGTTCTCACCTGGTAGCCCTCACCCTCTATAATAGACTTCAATGTGGAGCACCCGTTCCATTCTGGGTTGTAGATGGAGTAGTCATATTCTGCTGTAGCGGATGCTGGGTGTAGGAGGTTCAAGGTTAAGGGGAAGGAGAGTATAAGGATCGTTAGGTAGGAGTTGACCCGTAAGACTATCCCCTCCTCACCCACTCGATCAAGCCTTCTAGGGAGGAGTAGGCCTTAGAGAAGCCTTCTACCCCGACCTCGTGGGGGCTGAAGTGAGCCTCCTCATAGAGTGAGGTTAGAGACTCGAGATCCCTACACTTAGGTCCCAGACTTGGAGCCAGACCATCCCCAAACTCCCTCGGGGTCATCCACTCCTCCTTCAAGATCCCCCTATACCTATAGAGGAAGTAGAGGAGGCAGCGGTAGCATGCCGCCACAGCCTCACGGTATCTACCCTCCCTGGCTAGGGCGAGGGCCTCAGAGGGCGTAACCTTAACGACTGAGGGCCCCTTACGGCTCCTAAGCCTCAAGTTTAGGCTGGGCATCTCTAACCTCGTCACCGACCTCACGAACCAGGGGGCGTAGGAAGCCAATATCAAGAGGATGACAGTCAGCAACATGACCAGAAGTGGATATCCGAGTGATAAGCCCTTAGGGAGGCCCCCTGCCGATGGAGGTGTGATCCTTGCCGGGGAAGGTGGATTAACCTTGGAGACCCTGACAGGGCTGGGCATCCTCATCCATCTCACCTTAGGCTCGAAGAAGATCTCTCCTGTCTCTATCAAGACCTCCCAGGCCCCATAGTTCAGGGATGTTTGCTCATTCTGTCTACCCGACCTCATCAAGCCTGAGCCTTCCCAGTAAGAGTCCGGTGCACGGCCAGCTATGAACGTGACCCATCCTACATTGGGGATGTAGACCTCGTTCCAGGCGCCGAGCGGGGTAGCCCCGACAAGCCTATGACTTTGTTCATCGATGTAGACCCTCGATGGCCCTATCACAACCCTCACCGGAACCCCTAAGCATCTTAAGAGGACGGCGAAGGCTGTGGCGAAGTGGCGGCAGACCCCTCTCCTCTCCCTCAGGAAGTATGCGACGAGGTCCTCCCCAGGCCTCGGCTCGGTCAGAGTCCTATTATACTCAAACTCTGAGTATAGGAAGGCTGCCACGACGAGGGCCTGCTCGTAGATGGAGGCGTCCGGAACCTTAAGCCTCTCAGCCGTCTCCCAGACGATGGATGGCAGGTTCGACGGCAGCTGGGTGTAGGTAGATATTATCCATGCTGGAACCTCCGAGAGCCTACCAGCCATCAGCTCAGGTCTCTTCCATATGGTCGAGTTTCTGTCGAGGATCAAGGGTGACCTCGCATCTATTATGGGCGTATCAGACCACTGCACAGAATACTCGATCTCCCTCGGGTAGATTCTTATGAAGAATATATAGTCGTCATAGGGGTCCACGAAGAGCTTCTCTTGGTACAAGATCCCATGCCTCATATTTATGGAGACCACCTTCCCCCCGACGGGAACTGGAAGGTTAAGCTGAACCTCCCTGCCCCATAATTCTTCGTATCTTACCTTCACGTATATCCTAACCCTCAGCCGCGGCCTCCACCGATCAACCCTTAAGGTCGGCTCATAAAATGTCTGGTTCGTCTTCTTCCAGCCGAAGCCCGTGTAGGCGTCGTATGCCGTTATCCTCCAGAGCCAAGGGGCATCGGTTGGATCCCTCCTCGGGTCTCTCTCATCCCAAGCCTCGAATATGATGGTTGAGGTGCCGCTGACGAACCATATCTCAAGCTCTCCACTCTCATAGATCCACCAATCGGGGATATCATACTCTCTCGCCTCTTCGTACCTCTCCAGCTCGGTTGCCGCCGACTGGTTTCTGAAGTTCAGGAAGGAGGTTGCTAAGGCGATCAGGATGAGCATAAATATGGCCGCGAGTAGCCTCCGCCTCCTACTCGGGGAAACCATCCCCACCCTTCTTACCTTCCTCACGTAAAAAAGGGGGGAAAGGACAATTTAAGTGTTAAGTATTTAAATTCGATGTCGAGGAGAGTTTGCATACTTAACCATCCATGGATCAAGCCCTTTCATGGAAAGGCTTCTGATGTGGGCTTAATTTATCGTCGGCGGAGGGTCCTTAATGCCGAGATGTTTTTGGGCAGATTTATGGTTGAATCTGTGTTGCCAGTAGGCTTATTTTAATCTCCATTCCCAGCTCAGAAATGGCTTCCAATTTTTCTATGCGATTCTTGTCGGAAAATATGCTTTCATCAAGGGGTGATGCTTAGGCAGAGTCTCCGCTGAGAGTTGCGCCGATATCTCTTTGGTGTAGGGAGAACTCTACCTCTGAAGGTTGGAGAGGCCTTTCCGGCGTGTGGAGACTCTTCTATGTCTCGGCTGTCTCGATGTTACACTCGACGTACCATTGACCGTTCATTGTAAAGACCGTTATGCCAACGGCCGTTCCTATATCGTTTGGGCTGATGTTGTCGGGGTTCTTGACGTAGACCACGAGGGTGGACCCGGAGGCGAGGGTTAAGTCTTGGTCGGCCGTGCCTTGAGTGAAGGTTGCACCTTCCGATCCAGCATAGTTGATAGCGACCGAAGCGCCGCTCAGGCTAGCGTTCGGTAGTTTGAGGTCGGCGGTGACCGAGCTCGAAGACCTATAGTAGTAGACGTTCGTCCAGTCTGATACGACTCCTCGGATATGTATCTTGTCGATGACTATGTCTTTTCCGCCGACGTTATCTATAACGAAGCCTGCGATAGCTGTGCCGTTCTCGTACACCCAGACGTGCGGCTTCCTTACCCTTATCTCTTCCTGCTGGGTTCTCGTCATGGTGATGTTCGTCGCGTACAAGGTTACGACGCCGGCCAGTAACACGGAAACCGACAGGAGGATTAAGGTAGAGACTACATTACTGAGCGCTTTCCTGTCCTTCAACATTCTGGTTCTTCTTGCTGTCATTTTCCTCTTTATATCAAACTTCAAGTATATACTATAAGGATTTGTGCGTGGGGAGCGCATACAGACAGTTCAGACCGAGGGATCAGACCGGCGATTTGGACGGATAGAACTCAGAATCCAAATTGAACCTATAGGTGTATAACCCTTCTTTGTCCTCCATTCAAGGCTTACTTACATCTCCTCGCCACTATCATCGTATACGTCAAGATGACGTTTGGAATAGACCTGACCTCCTCAGTTATGAAGCGGTCTAGGCTCTCTAGCTCCTCGACTTGTACGCCAAGGATGACATCATACTCTCCGTACACCTCGTTGAGTTCAACAATCTCTTCGTAATTGGAGAGCTTCTCGCATACGTCCCTCTCCGAACCCGAAGTTACCGTAAGGAAGATGTACGCAAAGACCGCCACTATAACCGGCCTCCTACCAAAAACATCCTCAAAGGTTAATAATAGATTTACGGGGATGAAATTCCAATCTTCAAGATGCTTTAAGAAGGGTTTATGAAGTCTCTAACCCCTAGAAGAGGCTTGTAATAGCCTTTTTATTTATAAACGAGTTCCGGATAATGGTAGGATTATGGTGGGCTCGATGTCAGATTTGATAAAAGAGTTGGAGAGAGAGTACGTGGAGAAGCATCCGGGCTCCAAGAAGCTCTACGAGAGAGCCTTAAGATGCTTCGCAAGCGGGGTCACCCACGACGCAAGGTACGTGAAGCCCTTCCCCATCTACATGGTTAAGGCCGACGGAACTAGGAAATGGGATGTCGACGGAAACGACTACGTTGATTACGTCATGGGGCATGGAACCCTCCTTTTTGGATATAACGATGAGCGGTTGACCGCCGCCCTAAAGGAAGCCTCAGCCTACGCACATATGGGCTCATGCACAGAACTGGAGATCGAGTGGGCCGAGATGGTGAAGAAGCTCGTTCCATGCGCCAGAGACGGCTTGGTCAGGGCTTGCGCCTGCGGCGGCGAGGCGATCGAGATGGCTACGAGGCTTGCGAGGATATACACGGGTAAAGATAGAGTTGTGATCCATGAAGGTTGTTATCATGGGAAGTGGGAGCTGATAAACGTGGGCCGTAGTGGTCCCCCGTACGGACTATGCAACGTTCGCGGCATACCAAAAGCCGTCAGGGACCTCGTCACGATCCTACCGTATAATAACCCCGACCTCTTGAGGAAAGTCTTCGCCAAAGGCGACGTGGCCTGCATAATCCTCCAAGGGAACGCTCCGTACACCAAGGATTACATTAAGGCGATAAGGGAACTCACGACAGAGTATGGAGTAGTCTTTATCCTAGACGAGGTTGTCTCGGGTTTCAGATATGCGGCTGGAGGAGCGCAGGAGTACTACGGCGTCACACCGGACATAGCGGTTCTGGGGAAGATAGTGGGAGGCGGGGCGCCCATCGGAGCTATCTGCGGAGACCCTGAAATCATGAAGTATCACGGGTTTAGAGATGGAGACGACTACTGGAATAGGTTTGTTAGAATCCGTGTTGGAGGCACATGGAACGCTCAACCCCTCTCCATAAGTGCTGGACTCGAGGCGATGAGAATAATCGACAGGGAACGCGACAAGATATATCCACGCCTATACGAGATATGCGATAGGTTGACAAGATATTTAGAGGAGGCGGCTGAGACCTCCGGAATCGACGTCTCGGCGGCTGGAGTTCCCCCGGAGAGGCCCATGGTAGGCATTGGTCCACGCTTTGGTAGCGGAGCCAGCCCACTCGCCAACTACGTGTACTACTTGGTTCTTGCAAACTCTGGAGTTCATCCTTTCGGAGGATCCCGCTTCATACCATGCTTCAAATATACGAAGGAAGACTTGGAGAGGACGGGGGAGGCCATCCACCGATCCTTTGAGGCCTTAAGGAAGGGAAACCTCGTGCCGCCTAAGAAGTCTTGAGACGAACATAACATTTATCTTCGATCCTACGTCTTCTTTCGTACATCTCATCTTTCGAGGAGACTTCCGAGGCCTACTAATGTTGAGTATCTCTATTAACCCCTTTGCCGATTTCAGGGAAGAGTGCAAGAGCCTCCTGAGGGAGGCTGTCAGTAACCACGAGGGAGTTCGGAGCCTCGGCTCATCATGGATAAAGAGTTCCCTAAAGAGGCTTGAGCCTCCACCTAACCCACAGTTCGGAGAGTTAACCTCATCCTTCTGCTTCGAGGCCTCTAGGAGGTTAGGGATCAAACCGATAGAGTTAGCGGCCGAGATCGTGGAGAGGATCAACCTCTCCTCTTCTAAGCTTGTAGATGAAGTCAAGGCTGAAGGGGGCGGCTACATAAACTTCTATGTGAACCTCCCTAACCTCGCCTCTCTGACTATAAACTCCGCGAGACATTTAGACTTAGAGTTCGGAAGAGTTAAGGCTGAGAAGACTGAGAGAATAATCGTTGAGCATACAAGCGTGAACCCGATTCACCCCCTCCACATCGGTCACGCTAGGAACTCCGTGTTGGGAGACACCATAGCTCGAATCCTAGAGGCGAGAGGACACAAGGTCTCCCGGCACTACTACATTGACGATGTGGGGCGACAATCGGCCATAGTAGCCTACGGCTACAAATTGCTAAGAAGACCGAAACCAGAGGGAAAACCCGACCATTTCATAGGAGCCATATACTCCCTCACGAGCTGCCTCTTAGAGATTAAGAGACTTAAAGGCGAGATCGAAACGATTAAATGGACCTGCGAGAGGGAGAAACTTGCGCAGCTCCAACGGAGCCTAGATGAGTGGGTTTCTGTTGCAGCTGAACTCAAAGAGAGATATCCGGAGCTCTTCGGCAAGCTGTTAGACGCTATCGAGAAGGTTGAGGACCCCGAAGAAGAAGTTAATAGGCTCATCCGAAGCTACGAGGCTGGAGATGAGGAAGCAAAACTCCTCATCAGAGAGGTCTGCCAGATATGTCTGGAAGGTTTCAGGCAGACGCTTAAGCGGGCAGGTATAACCTTCGATTCTTGGGATTGGGAGAGCAGTCTCCTCTGGAGCGGGGAAGTCTCCGGATGCGTCAGGAAGCTCGAGGAGACCCCTTACGTCTCCCGTGAGGGCGAAGTCTTAGAGTTCAACGCTGAGAAGGTCGCTAGGGACCTCAATCTCAAGAGGTCGCTTGGGCTGAGGGAGGAGTACGAGGTTCCGTCCCTAACCTTGACGAGGGCAGACGGTACAACCCTCTACACAACCAGGGATATCGCCTACAGCATCTGGAAGTTCCGCAGTGCCGACAGGGTGATCAACGTCGTGGGGATGGAGCAGAGGCTCGCCCAGCTCCAGCTCAAGCTAGCCCTTTACGCCTTAGGATACATGGAGGAAGCCGAGAACCTAGTGCACTTCGCGTACAACATGGTGAGGCTTCCAGGATATCGGATGTCGGGGCGAAGAGGAAGGTACATAACCTTCGATGGGGTTATGGACGAGGCTGTCAGGAGGGCCTACGACGAGGTTTCTAAGCGTTCCCCACAGTTGGACGAGGACTTTAAGAGGAGGATATCCGAATTCGTGGGGATCGGCGCCGTGAAGTACGCTCTCCTCTCAACCGATCCGGTGAAACCCGTTACTTTCACTTGGGATAGGATTCTCGACTTTGAGAGGAACACAGCCCCGTACCTCCAGTACTCGCATGCCAGAGCCTGCAGTATCTTGAGGAAAGTAAGCTGGGAGGTTGATGATGTTGAGGCTGACTACTCCCTGCTCAGGAAGCCTGCTGAGAAGAGCCTCATCCTGCTCTTGGCCAAGTTTCCAGACGTTCTAATCGAGGCTGCCGAGAGTTTGAAACCGAACGTTGTAGCCGAGTTTGCTTATTCCCTTGCGGATAGGTTCAACGCTTTCTATGCGGCTCTACCTGTCTTAAAGGCTGAGCCTCCTGAGCTGAGAAGCGGCCGCATCGCCCTTGTTGATGCCGTTAGGATAGTGCTCCGAAACTCTCTGAGAATCATGGGTATAGAGGCTCCTGAGAGAATGTGAAATGAGATAAAGACTTTTAAATCTGATCTGTAAGGTTTATAGGTAACCACGCTACAGAGAAACCGAAAAATACGCTTGGGGAAGGTTTCATGGGCCACAGGAAGAAGCATGCTCCTAAGAGGGGTTCCCTAGCCTATTTGCCTAGGGGACGGGCTTCACGTTCTATCGGAAGAATAAGGTTCTGGCCTAGTGTGGAGGGAGGCCCAACCCTCCTAGGGTTTGCCGGTTACAAGGCCGGTATGACCCACATCTTCATGGTTGAAGACAGGGTCGGCTCTCCAAACTACGGTAGGGAGGTAGCCTACCCAGTCACGGTTATAGATGCTCCTCCCATGATTGTGTGTGCAATCAGAGCATACACTAAGAACCCGTATGGGCTCAAGACTCTAACCGAGGTTTGGGCTGAGAACCTGCCTGAGGACATTAAACGTATACCCGGATTAAAGCCGAATCCTAACGTGGAGGATGACCTAAAGAAGATCGAGGAGAACCTCGATAAGGTCGCGGAGTTCCGCGTTGTAGCTGCGACCCAGCCTAGGCTCGCCGGAGTCCCAAAGAAGAAGCCGGATGTGATGGAGATAAAGGTTGACGGGGGCACGGTAAGAGACCAGTTCGAGTACGTTAAGAACCTTTTAGGAAAGACTATCTCAGCATCGGATGTGCTTAGGGAGGGCCAGTACATAGATGTAGTGGCCATAACGAAGGGCAAAGGCTTCCAAGGACCGGTAAAGCGGTGGGGAGTCAGAATCCTGCAACATAAAGCCCGCAAAACGAAGCGTGGTATAGCAACGCTAGGCCCTTGGCACCCCGCCAGAGTTCTCTACACGGTTCCGAGAGCCGGCCAGATGGGATATCACCAAAGAACCGAATATAATAAACGTATCCTGAAGATAGGTAAGGACGGAAAGGAGGTCACCCCTAAAGGAGGCTTCCTGAGGTACGGGCTTGTCAGAGGAGAATACGTACTGATTCAAGGCAGCGTACCAGGCCCAGCTAAACGTCTGATACGGCTGAGGTATCCAGCTCGGCCTCCGAAGGTGGTTCCGGAGAGTCCTCCCCAAATCCTCTACGTATCCTTAGAGTCGAAGCAGGGCAAATGAGCTGTTAAGGAGGCATGGTTATGGGGAAGGCTTCATCGAAGGTTTTTGATCTGGAGGGGAATGTTACCGGTAGGATTCGTCTGCCCAAGGTCTTCAGAACGCCGCTTAGGCCGGACGTGATAAAGAGGGCTGTCCTCGCCTTGCAGTCTCACAGGCTCCAGCCTCAAGGCAGGGATGTCCTAGCCGGGAAGAGGACGACGGCCGAGTCTTGGGGAGTAGGTTTAGGCATGGCTAGGGTTCCTAGGTTAAGGGATGTTAGAAGGGCGGCCTTAGCCCCCGGGACGGTTGGGGGTAGACCCGCTCACCCACCCGTTACAGAGAAGAAAATCTACAAGAAGATACCCCGTAAGGAGAAACGTTTAGCACTCTTCTCTGCCATAGCCGCAACCGGTTTGAGGGAGATCGTGGCCGCTAGAGGCCACATAATCGATGACGTTCTAGACCTCCCCCTTGTTGTGACGGATGAACTTCAAACCCTGAAGAAGACGAAGGAGGTTGAAGAGGCCTTCAAGAACTTGGGGGTCTGGCCTGACGTCTATAGGGTTAAGGAGAGCATAAAGATCAGAGCCGGAAAGGGTAAGATGCGTGGTAGGAGGAAGAAGATGGCTGTCGGCCCGCTCATAGTAGTCTCGGAGAACGATGGAATCTTCAAGGCTGCCCGAAACATACCTGGCGTAGATGTCTCAACGGTCAAGGACTTGAACGTGGAGCTGCTTGCTCCGGGAACGAAGCCGGGGAGACTCACGGTATGGACGAGGTCAAGCATAGAGGCCCTAAAAGAGTTCGTAAAGGGAGGTTAAACGAGGTTGAAGCCTCAAGATGTTATCTTGTACCCGCTTATGACCGAGGTTACGAGCAGGCTCCTAGAGACCGAGAACAAGCTCGTCTTCATAGTTGACAGAAGAGCTAAGAAGATTGATATAAAGAGGGCTGTTGAGGAGCTCTACGGGGTCAGGGTTGAGAAGGTCAATACCCTCATCACACGGAATGGAAAGAAGAAGGCCTTCGTGAAGCTTCACCCTGAAGACAAGGCCGTAGACGTGGCGATAAGGCTCGGCATACTCTAGGAAGCCATCCCTATCAAGGTTCCAGTTCAAATCTAAAAGTGGTATCCGGGCTCCCACCCTTCAACCTTGAGCTCAAGATAGTCTTCAGTTCCCGTTCTCATATTCAATGACAGCATCTTTCACGTAGAAGTTATTATGAACGTTGCGGTCATCATCACTTCACAGCCAATGAGAAAGCTTTATATACGATTCAAGATACCACGTGGGTGTTGGTGGCCTCTCCATGAAGGGACGTCGCAAGCCCATGAAGACCTTCAGGACGCCCTTCTTCGGGTATTTTGGCTATTTTAGCTACTAAATGTTGAAGGGAGAGGCCAAAGAAATTCCTGCGGTTTCTGCTTCTCCCTT
>LUCD01000011.1 GCA_001593925.1 Candidatus Bathyarchaeota archaeon B26-1 | reverse complement strand
GCTGTTAAACCCGCGTGGACTGTGATGCTCATAAGGGAGTAGGATGGAACCCCCAAGAGGATGCCGACGAGTATGTGGATATTATAGAGGTTCCTTCTCCCAGCTATTCTCCTGAAGACTCTCTCAAAGTCCCCGTATATGTCTAGACTCGTTTTCATGGTTCGGCTGAAGGTGTCATAACAGTAACGATAGAACGAGATGAAGAGGATCGAGAAAAGAGCAAATATTAATGGCGAAGCCTCACCCGAGCTGTTGTAGAGGTACAGGGATAACGCTACAAGCCAAGAGAACTCGAAGAGGAGATCGAAGGCGTGCTCCATCTTGCCGAGCTTCGTCGTTTGGCTCTTAGCCCTAGCAAGCTTCCCGTCCAGTCCATCCATCAGACCGACCGCGAAGCTGAGGATCGAACCGGGCAGAAGAAAACCGAGGAAGTAGAGGGCAGTTACAACGTAGGCCAGAAGGTTCGTTAGGATCGTTATCTGGTTCGGCGTAACCCTCGTCCGCATCAGGTAGAGCACGATCTTGTTCTCTATCGGCCTGTGAACGTAATGAGCCAGTAGGTCCGAAGCCCCCTTCTCCTTCTCGAAACTTAACTTCTCCAACGCTCTCCACCACGTTGAGCCTTTACCGCAGCCCCCGTCTTCTCGTCGAGCTGCGGAATCTCATCCTTAAGACCATACATCGTGTAGTTATGGGAGAGGAGAATCCTCTCCGCGATCTTCAAGCTCTCAAGAGTGTCTACGTCGATCCAGTACGCCTCCTCCTCGTCTATGCAGTATGCCCTCATCTTTCCCTCTCTAGCGAGCTCCCTTACGCCATCCGTAAGAGAGTACAAGCCTTTCCTTATGGTTCTTCTTAGAGCGTCGAAGATTACTGGAGAACAGAGGAATATACCCATGTCCACGCCGTTATACTTTTTCAGGTTCTTCCCTATGTCAATTATCTTACCGTTGAGAACCATGACTTTCGTGGCGTCCTCAAGGTCGATGGGGTTCCTCATACCCACATCGACACATAAGGCACATTCATCCTCCTCGACATCAAAATCCAGCAGAGACTCCAAAATCTTAGGGTTGAATATATGGTCTGACATTAGGAGGATGAACCTCCCATTTAAGAGGGTTCTCGCCTCGAAGACGGAGAACCCGTTACCCATACTCCAAAATCTGCTCTTCACATACTCTATACTAACGCCGTACTTGGAACCGTCACCTAGGAAACTCCTCACCCTCTCCCCTAAATACCCAGTCGAAACCACAAACTCAAATATCCCAGCCTCCACAGCCGAGAGGATAACCCTCTCGATCAAACTTAACCCCAATAAGGGTATCAACGGCTTGGGATTCCTATCCGTTAGTGGCCTAAGCCGTTCACCTCTTCCAGCAGCTATTATCAGAGCTTTCATCACGATCATCCTCGGCGAACGTTAGAAGACGCCTTTACCATAAGGAGGGAGAAAGATTGGCGGAGACGTTCTCCTCAGGTCAGCGTTCCCTCTCTCCCCTGATAAACTCCTCGACCCACCTCCGCGCTATATGGTCTTCCACTTGGACCGGCGGATGCTTGAAGGCGTATGCTGATATGCTTATCAGTGGACCGGCTATCCCTCTGTCTAACGCCAGCTTGACCGCCCTTATCACGTCGATCACCATGCCCGCGCTGTTCGGCGAGTCTTCAACCTCCAGCTTAGCCGAGACGGTGACCGGCTGGTTCCCGAACTTCCTCCCCTTCAAGTGGATGTAGCATATCTTCTTGTCTCCGAGGAACGGCACGTAGTCGGAGGGACCTATCCTCGTCGGGACCTCGTAGGGAACCATACTGGTAACGGCCTCGGTCTTGCTGATCCTCTTCGTCTTCAACCTCTCCTCGTAAGTCATGTTCAGGAAGTCCGTGTTCCCACCTATATTCAGCTGGTACGTCTCGTCGATCATTACACCTCTCTCGACGAAGAGCCTCACCAAAGCCCGGTGGAGTATCGTTGCGCCGAGCTGACTCTTAATGTCGTCGCCGGCTATCGGTAGTCCCGCCTTCTCGAACCTTCCAGCCCACTCCTCGTCGCTAGCTATGAACTCGGGTATGCAGTTCACGAAGGCGCATCCCGCCTCCAAAGCGGCCTCAGCGTAGTAGCGCGTAGCTTTGTAGCTGCCGACCGGCAAGAAGTTTACGAGCATGTCGGCGTCTGCCTCTTTGAGCACCTCCGCAACGTCGACGGGGTCGTCGTCGATGTCCACTTTGAAGGGCTCCCTCATGTGGGGGGCGACTCCGTCCAAGACCGGTCCCGGCAGAACCTTAACGCCGAGCTTAGGCATTGGATTGGCGAACCTCGCACAGCAGTTGGGCTCCGCGAATATGGCTTCGCTGAGGTCCTTCCCTATCTTATACTTGTTCACGTCGAAAGCCGCCACGAACTCTATGTCTCTTATGTGGTAGCCTCCGAAGTCTACGTGCATTATTCCCGGAACGTTACCTTCCTTCACATTCTCATAGTAATGGACTCCCTGCACTAAGGCTGAAGCACAGTTGCCAACCCCTGCTATGGCTACTCGAATCTTCACGCTCTCACCTCCTTGTTCTATTTTTGATGGGAGGATATCTTCTCTTATGGGGAAGGGGAAACATTCTAGTTTTAGTAGATATCAAATAGCTAACGTTTTCTAGCTATTTAATTGAGATAGTTCAAGATATTAACAAATAAGTATTTTATCAACAGGTATATAAACTTTTTTTAGGGCCGGCTTCATTAAAGATGGCGGATGATCTCCTTAAGGGAACGGGGAGAATGCTTAGGGAAAACCGAGAATTGCTGGTTGACTAGGGAAGGAGATTGTTAAGCGTAACTCTGAAGCTCTTTGAGGGTTACCTCCCTACCCAACTTAGCGGAGAGGTAAGCCATATCGATTATCTGCATAACCTTTAAGCCGTCTTCTCCGGGGGTCTTGGGACTCCCATCCTCAACGCAGGCATTCACAAAGTCCTCTATGAGCCTCTCCATTGTGGAAACCCGTTTGGGGGAGAGGTCGACGCCGAAGGAGACCTGTTCACCGTCCTTCTCCGTGTAGTACGTGAAGGGGTTAAGCCTCAACCCTCCCTTAGACCCCAAGATCAAAACCTCGTTACGGTTCTCCATGTTCGCCGCCCACGCCGTCTCAAAAGTTGCTGTGAGGCCTCCCTCAAACCTCACAAAGGCCGTTGAGTGCTCCTCGACATCGAAGGGAGACTCGAGACTCGGGGTCGGCTCGATCCCCTTGAATGTTACGGCGCTCACCGATGCCGGTTGAGGACTCCCCATCAAGTAAAGCAGAACATCTATATCGTAACATCCAATATCGATGAGAGCTCCACCGCCAGCCTTTCTGGAGTCGATGAACCACTTAGAAGTCTTCAGGATGTCTATACCGGGTCTCCCTCTACGACGGAACATAGTAAACCTAGCATAGTAGACTCGGCCAAGCTTACCCTCCGAGATGTATCTTTTGGCTAACTCAACGTGCGGGGAGAAACGTGATCTTGCCGAGCAGATTCCTAATACAACTCCGGCTTTCCGGGAGGCTTTAACCATGGCCTCCGCCTCCCTAGAGTTCATGGCCATAGGTTTCTCGCAGAGGATATGTTTACCAGCGGAGGCCGCGTCGCATGCGATCTTTGCGTGGGTGAATGGAGGCGTGCAGATCACTACAGCCTCAACCTCCCTCATCCTCAGGATGTCCCGGTAGTCCGTGAAGGCGTTCTCTATGCCGAACCTCTCACTCACGGATTTCAGAACCTCTTTATTTATGTCGGCTATGGCGGCGACCTCGACGTTCTCCTGAGCTCTGCATGTTTGTATATGGGTTTTCCCCATGGCCCCGACGCCGATCACTCCCATCTTAAAGACCGGATACATACCACAGCCCTCAGGAACCGCAGTTAGAGCCGAAAAACTGAGAGAGTCAGTCTAATACTTAAGTTTATCCCTTAATGTACCTTAACTTCGACTTGAGGTCCAGCAGTGTAGGGTAGATGTCACTCCTCAGGAGACCTCTCTTAAGGAGTTCGGAGTCCCTCAAACGCCTCTTAGCCTGTATACGTAGTCTCTTCTCCCAGACCCTCCTCACGTTCCTGATGGGGTAGAGAATGCCCCTAAAGACCTCCTTTGATTCCCTTCGCTTCCCCATTGCGAAGAGGATGAGAGCCGCCATCACGGTTAATACGGAGTATAAGATGAATCTCCACCACAGGTTCCTAAGCTCGTAGTTCTTGAGCATTGTGCAGGTTCTATTCTTTACGGAGTGGTATAACTTCCTTGGGGAGAGAGCCTTAGCTTGCTCACCTAAGTGGATCACAACAGCTGAAGGGACGAAGACAACCTTATACCCAAGCAGTCTTATCCTGAAGGATAGATCGGTATCGTCGTCATAGATGAAGTAGTCCGGATCGAAGCCTCCAGCCTCCTCGAAGACCTCCCTCCTCACAATGCATGCCGCAGATGAGGCGGCGAATATCTCGAAGCCCCTTCTGAGTTTATCTTCCCTCATCCCCCGAGTTGTATACCAAGTGCCGAGAGCGTCTAGAGCGATTCCCGCATGATCCAAGATTCGACGGTCCTTGGCTAGGATGATCTTAGCTTGAGCCATTCCTATGGCTTCGTCGCTCTCCATAACGTTGACGAGTTCTCTCAACCAGCTCTTAGTTACTACTGCATCGTTGTCTAGAAAGGAGAGGTACTTCACTTCGGGGTCCAATGTTTTCTCCTCTACGTTGTGGGATGCTGAGGCTCCAATGTCATGGTCGAAGTGGATGAGCCTAACGTCTGGGAAACGTTCTCTCATCCACTCCGAGATTCCAGTTGTTAAACAGTCGACGACAGTCACGTCGTAGTTGGGGTAGTCCGTCTCCATGAGAGCTCTCAAGCACTCCTCGAGCTGCTTGGTTCCCTTGGCGTTCACCACTATCACTGAAACCTTAGGTTTCCTCTCTCCCAGAGACATGAAGGGTCTTCCATCCACCAAGCCTTATGGAGGCGACTCCGCATCCACTAGCGGCCTCTCACGATATATCCCTATCGCATTCAGCCGCTTATGTCCTCTCCGGATTGCGGAAGAGAAATAAAGCCTCATATAGAAATACGCATGGGGTTGGGTTTGGAAGGAAGCCCCTACGAGCCAACGGTCTCCGTGATCATCCCAGCCATGAACGCTGAGGCTACGATAGGAGACCTCTTAGAGTCTTTAATGAGAGTCGACTACGCCAGAGATAAACTCGAGATCATAGTTGTAGATGGAGGCTCAACCGACGGAACCGAGAAGATCGTGAAGATGTATCCCGTCAAGCTTATAGTAGAAAGGAGAAGAGGAATCAACGTAGCCAGAAACGCAGGCGTCAAAAACAGCAGAGGAGAGATCATACTCTTCACAGACGCGGACTGCGTTGTCACCAAGGACTGGATAAAGATTATGGTGAGAAACTTCGAGGACCCGGAGGTCGGCTGTGTCGGGGGAACCGTAGAGGGACGACTTCCTATCGAGGTACGCAGACAACAGCGTAATGCCCGTCCTGAGAAGGTTCAAGAAGCGTGAGGTTCTCGAAAACGTGAAACCCTTCTCCCGTTACCCGGCTGGCTGTAACATGGCTATGCGGAGGAAAGTCATAGAGGAGGCTGGAGGCTTCGATGAGAACCTCCTATACGGCTTCGACGAAGACGAACTCGTCGAGCGGGCATGTAGGATGGGATACAAGATGGTGCTCGACCCAAACTCCGTCATCAAGCATCAGCACAGGTCCTCACTGAAAAACCTCCTGAAGCAGACGTTCAACTACGGTAGGGGAGGAGCCTTACTCTTGAGGAGGAGAGGCGTAAAGGAGAGTATTCCCCGATGGATCATGGCGACTTTAACCCTCTTCTTGGCGTGGCTGGCGGCGTGCGTAGCCTTGGCGTTTCTGGCGTCCACAGTTAACGTGCTCTTCTTGGTTCCCCTTCTGTCCATTACCGTTCTCCCATTAGTCATCCTCACAGCCTTCTACTTCGTTAGGGCCTTGAAGAGCGGAGAGTATGTTATAGCCTTCACATATCCCCTCATAGACGTTCTCAGACTCTTTGCCTTCTGCACAGGCGGACTCTACGGAGTGATTACAGCCCATTAATTCGTTGACCTCGTGAAAATGTGGATAATAAACTGCTTCTTCTTAGTCTTGGAGGATAATGATGCGTGGCACACTATACATTGAGTTCCCTTAAACCATAAAAGGTCATCTTGAGAAAGATTTATTATCTCTCAGAGAAGGTCAAGGGGCAGACGGTATGACCCTATCATCTTCCAAACTGCTAGGCCTCCTCAAGCGTTCGTTGAAGCCTAAACGGACCTATCATGCTCAGTGGATGATAACAAGAAGGTGCAACTACCGTTGTAGAGGATGCAACGTTTGGGCGGATCAGGAGCCATCCGAACTCTCCACGGAGGAGATCAAGAAGGGACTCGATATTCTGCGTGATCTAGGAGTGCTGGAGATAGTCTTCTCGGGGGGGAACCCCCTCCTGAGGGAGGATATTGGGGAAATCCTCGAATACTCCTCGAGGTACTTCATAACTACAGTGTACGATAACGGCAGTATGGCTGTCGAGAGGATCGACGACCTTCGAAACGTCGATTTCGTCGCGATCTCGATAGACACCCTAGACGAAGAGAAGAACGACTACTTGAAGGGCGTCAAAGGTGCATGGAGAAGAGCCATGGACGCTATCTTCAAGCTTAAGAAGGAGGGAATCCGCGTAGGCGTCTCGCCGACAATCTCACAACTCAACATACACGAGATAGTAGACTTCACGAAGTACTTCATCGAGAGGGAGATTCCAGTCTGGTACTGCCTATACTGGTATGACTACCCCTTCAAGGACGGGATGTTCTCCATAGGGAAAAAAGTTGATGAGTACACGATAACTGACAGGAAGGCCTTAGCCGATCTCTGCTCAACCTTAAAAGCAATGAAGCGAGAGAGCGATTACATATACATCACCGACAAGACCTTAGACGCGGTTAAGAATCTTGCTTTAACTGGCGAGAGAACGTGGAAGTGTAAGGCTCTCCAGAACTTTCTGGTTGTGGACCATAAGGGGAGGGTTGCCGGATGCCACAGCAGGGAGCCTGTGGCGTCCATATTTGATCTACCGGACCTCTGGGACAGCCCGAGATTCGACGAGCTCAGACGTAAATACAGCGAATGCACCAAATGCGCTTACTTATGTTATATTTTCTACTCTGTCCACACCGGATTATCCGGCATAATAGAGATTCTGCGGGACCGGTGGAAGAGCGCTAACACCATCCTAAGGGAGGCGACCCCGCCCACCAGCAGGTAGAAGACCCTCCACACACATGCATGATCCTCAACCCGAATAACCTATTTAACCCCTAATACACTATTTTTTCTTTGTTACACTCAGGAGGGAACTACGGGTTGGAGATCAAGGTTGTTAAGGTGGATATACCAAAGGACAGCAACCTAATACTGGGAACAGCACACTTCATAAAGACCGTTGAAGACCTCTACGAGGCTATGGTGAACTCTGTTCCGGGAATAAAGTTTGGGCTGGCCTTCTGCGAGAGCAGCGGTGAACGGCTTGTCCGAACCGAAGGAACGGATGAGGAGCTTAAGAGGGCAGCTGCCGAGAACATGTTACGCTTGGGCTGCGGCCATTCCTTCATAATCTTTATGCGTGGAGCGTACCCGATAAATGTGCTCAACGCGGTAAAGATGGTCCCAGAGGTCTGCACGATCTATGCTGCCACGGCTAATCCCTTGGAGGTTATAGTTGCGGAGACGGAGCAGGGGAGGGGTATACTCGGGGTTATAGATGGTATGAAGCCGAGGGGGATAGAAGACGAAGAGGGCGTAAGATGGCGTAAAGAATTCTTGAGAAAGATCGGGTATAAACGCTGATTGCCCAAGAACCTCCTAAAAACCTTGTCTGTGCACATGAAGGGGCGGTCCCCCGCATTTCCCGTCAGATTAGGGTGTCCAGTTTAACTTCCTTTGTTCCACGTGTCCCAACTCTCTGATACCGACTGCGGTGATCTTCGCCTCCTTCAGCCTTTTCCAGCCCTCCAGCCCTGAGGGCGACACTATCTCGATCTTACAGACTCCCTAGCAAACGATAATCTTTTAAAGACTAGTTTAGGGTCTACATAACTTACAGCACTTAAGGCGGGAAAAGCCTTTTCAAGAATTAAACTTGCTATTTCTCCTTTCTTTCGATGCTGGATAAAAAGTGAAATACCGCAAGATTTTGAGTTGAGTAAAATATTTTAGATCGTATCTTCTGAAGATATTTATTGCCTTCTGAGAGAGAGTCTACCATGATAAGCAAGGTTAAGTTGGGGGTTGTAGGACTAGTCCATGACCACGTATGGGGAATTCTGAGAGAACTCAGAGAACTATCCAACGCGGAGATTATATCCGCAGCCGACGTGAACGAGCCTCTCCTCTCCAAAATTAGAAGGGAATATGGTGTGAAGAGAACGTACAGGAACTACGAGGAGCTCCTAAAGAAAGAGGATGTTGAAGCCGTCTTGGTCTACACGGAGAATAGCCGCCACGCTGATGTCACGGAAGCCGCTTCAGAACGAGGAATCCACGTCATGGTTGAGAAGCCGATGGCGGCCAATCTAGAACAAGCTCAGAGAATGTTCGATGCAGCTCGACGGTACGGGATAAAACTGATGATCAACTATCCAACTGCATGGTTCCCGCCTATGCGTTACGCATATACTCTGGCGGAGGAAGGCCGCATAGGCAGGGTCTACATGGTTAGGTACAGAGCCGCCCATGAAGGGCCTAAGGAGATCGGGTGTTCTCCCTACTTTTACGAGTGGCTCTACAACGCTGAGCTGAATGGGGCTGGAGCGTTTATGGACTACTGCTGTTATGGGGCTAACATGTGCCGGTGGATTTTGGGGGTTCCGGAGAAGGCTACGGCCCTTGGGGGAACCTACGTGAGGGACTATCTTAACGTCGAGGACAACGCGGTTTTGTTGATGGGTTATAAGCGGGCTATGGGCATAGCCGAGGCTTCATGGTCTCAGATAGGTGAGGGTGTGCCTCCAAGATACACTTTAATACTGAACGGGAGTGAGGGGGTTATAGCCGCAGGCGCAGAGACCCTCAGAATTTATACGGCTGACAGTAGAAAATGGAGGATTTTGGAGGTTCCTCCCTTGGAGAAGGGTAGGAGGAACGGTCCCGAACACTTCGTCACGTGCATCCTTGAGGACCGGCCTTTCGACAGCCTACTATCAGCCCTCTACAACAGGGACGCCCAAGCCATCCTAGAAGCTGGGCTTATCTCGATGAAGGAGGATAGAACCGTATACCTAAGTGAGTTAGGAATTGGAGATTGAAGGAGGGAAGGAAGATTCCTAAGAGGATTAATGTTGCTCTTATCGGTTGCGGTAGAATCATGCCAGCGCACCTCCACGGATATAAGGCTCTCCTTGAAAAGGATGTGGACGTCAGGATCGCTGCACTTGTAGCTCGGAAACCCGGCGACGCTGAAAGGTTTAGGAGGAGAGGTGAAGGCCCTCCTCCGCGGCAGCCTGTTGGGCCTCCTGGCGACCCCCTTAATGTTCCCCACATCTACGTCTACGACTTCCAGAAGGATTTTCCAGTGGAGACGTACACCGATTATAGGGAGATGCTGAAGAGGGCTGACATCGACGCAGTTGAGATATACACCTCGGTTCTGTCACACCACACCATAGCGATCGACAGTCTGAATGCTGGCAAACATGTTCTCGTGGAGAAGCCTATAGCTATAACCGTGAAGGCGGCCCGTAGGATGGTAGAGGCGGCTGAGAAAGCTAGGAAGGTTTTAGGAGTCGCCGAGAACACTCGGTACTTCCCTGACATAAGAATGACGAAGTGGGTTATAGACGAAGGGTACATCGGCGATGTTCAGATGGTTCTGTACGGAATACTTGGCGGCTGGTGGTCTCCTGACAAAATAGTCGCCGAAACTGCTTGGCGCCACAAAAAGATGTTCGCTGGCGGCGGAGCTACAATCGACATGGGCGTCCACCTCTTTCACATATTGAGGTATCTCTGCGGCGAAGTCGATGAGGTCTCAAGTATAGTCAGAACGATCGAGAAGGTTAGGGTGACCCGTGACAAGGCTGGAAAGGTTATGGAGAGTGTCACGTGCGAAGTCGATGACACCTTCTTCGCCCTCATAACGTTTGAGACTGGAGCTATAGGAACAGTCTTCTTCTCCTGGGCGGGACACGGTGAACCTACAACGTTACCGGGGGTCAGAGCCATCTACGGCACGAAAGGATGCATCAAAGGTGAGAACCTAATTCTAGATGACGGAACCAGAACCAACATAAGGGAACTCTTCGAAAAGGAGGCTTCAAGGGAAGTCAAGGAGAGGTTCTTCCCTTACGGGATAACCGACCCCATGGCCTTAGAGACCTTAGAGTTCCTTAGGGCTATTTGGAGCAGGAGGGAGATGGAGACTAGCGGGAGGGAAGGTCTGAGAGACTTAGCGGCCTCCTACGCCTTAATCGAATCTTCACTGCTGAAAAGGCCTGTCAAGGTTGATGATGTGGAGTCCGGCATCATCGGCGAATACGAGAAGGAGATAAACGAGTACTACAAGATAGTATAGGCCGATCTTAGGCCTCAGAAACCCCTCTTTTTTGTGACGATTCGAATCGAGAGGAGGGTCTTCTGAACCTCCCTCGAGGCCTCAGCTCAGAGCAGGAGTCCGAGTAAAGGGAAGCATTATTAGCCTCCGCGAGAATCGTTAGTGTAGGAAATGGAATTTTCATCCGGGTCCTAGATGCCTCAAGGTTTGAGGACATCCACGTGAGTGGGACTCTTCCATTTTCGGTAGTTGAATGGTGAACCGTGCGGAGGTGAGATGGTGAATGGGTGTCGAGCTGAAGGAGAAGGGTCTTGTCGAGAAGGTGAAGTTGCTGATGGCGGTGAGAGGCTACAAGGATAAAGATAGGAAGGTTTGGAGTGAAGGGGTAGACTATGTCGCCTCCCACGCCGAGTTTGATGATAGAATCCTGTTAAGGGTCATTACTGAGCCGAGGTCGAAAACCGGAATCATAGGTAAGGATTTCGTTAATGAGATGGCTAAGAAACTGAAGGACAGAGACTTTAACATGGGTTTCCTCGTGGGCAGGAGGTTCTCTAAAGCGGCGAGGGACGAGATGAGGAAGAGAGGCATAAAGATGATATCGGAGAGATTCATGCCTTTACTCGATCCAAAGAGGCTTTACTTTGCGATGCAAGAGTATATAGATGCCTTATGCTTATCCAAGTGCGGTTTTCTCCCCTCTAAAGAGTGTGAGTGTAAGGGTAGAGACCCGGACGGCCACTACTCCTGCAAAGTTAGGCTGATCAACGATAACGCAGTCTTCCACTTCGAACGCGGCTGGATAAACCTCTTAGAGAGAGACTTCGAGCGTTTAATCGCGATACGTAACGAAGAAAGTCTTAAGCAAGAGACTTAGGCTAGAGTTCTTCGTTTCAAAGGCCGCGACACGAAACGTTAAGTGGCTTCTCTCGTCCCTTCGAGCAACTTCTCGATCCTCATCAGTATAGGTGCCTCTCGAGACTCTAAACGTTTTAAGCTTATTATTGCACGGGCCTTCTTCAGGTTGGATATTCCGTAGAGTGAAAAGTACGTTGCCGTTCTAGGCTTCTGGAAGCTCTTTCCACCCCCAACACCCACGGAGGCCTTCTTAAGGGTTGAGGCGAGAGCTGGGTCTTCCCCCCTGACGAAGCTCGAGTCCACTATGGGAATTATTGACCCATAATTGAAGATTCTCCCAAGGATTCCTTGTCTCACGTTGATGTCAGCTATCCTATCGTAGGTTATCTCCCTTTCCTCTCTACTTACAAACCTTTTCTTCATGATTATCCTGTAGTTGGTCAAGATGTAAGTGCACCCCCTCCTGTACGCTTCCGTCGCAACTCCCCCAAGGAGAGCAACCATCCCCATCAATACCAGTTTAATTATGGCCCTTGGAATAAAGATCGGTGGGGAGAGGTAAAATTCTAAGAACGTTCCGGCGGCTGTGACCGTAACCAAGTAGAGAAGAGGCATTTTAGTTGCCCAGAGAACGCTCATCACGTATCCGCCTCCTAAGAGGAGAACCCAAAAGAGCATGAGGACAACGGTCTCCTCAGTTCTTAATCCTGCGACCCCGAAGACCGTATCTAGTATAGCTAGGAGAGAGTTATGCGCCTGCAAATAATAGTAAAGCCATGCTAGAGAGAATGAGAGGAACATTAAGTAAACCGAGACCATATGATACTTGAGGAAGGATAAGGGGTGGGGCTTCGAGACAAGTTCCACCTTCTCTCCGGGGAGGAGCTCAACACCGTGAACCCTAGACATCTCCTCATCCGTCTCCGTTCTCTACCTTCACAAGTTAAGAAAGTTTCTAACATGGACGTATATCCCTCAACATGAACCCTCGGCGTCCAGACGTAAAAGAAGTTTATATGATTGGCTGAGAGATTCCTTGAATGATAAGGGCCTCTGGAGTCTAGAGGATCGAGACGTTCTCTATCTGGAAGTACCTTTTAACTAGGAACCTAAGCCGCTCAGCGTTCCTACCGTTTCTTCCGATGGCTACGCCTTTGTCTCTCGGTTCGACGGTAACCACGGCTACCGGCTTCCCATCCAGCCTCTGTATCATCCTAACCTCCCTGACAGTTGCGGGTTTCAGAGCGTTCTTTATGAACTGTGTGGGGTCATCTGAGAACTCGATGATCTCGTGTTTCTTGCCGGTCAGCCTCTCTAGTAAGGCTATGTTCTTCCCTCTCTTCCCTATGGCGAGCCCGGCGTCTCCCTCCTTGATCACGAAGATTATTCGGTTTAGACGGTCGTCCACTATGCAGTCCACAACTGTGGCCCCGGTTACGCTCTCGAAGAGGGCTATGTAACGCATCTCCTTGTTTGTGAGTTTAATCCCCTTATACATTCTTCCTCACCACGACCTTCATTATATCCGAGTCCCCCGGCTCCCTTATGGTCATAGCTGAAACAGTGAAGGGTTTTCCGCAGACCGCACCTAACTCCAGACTTGTTCCATCATAAACGATTAGGGGGATACCTGAAAGCTTACAGTAATATTCAAGGTCTTGGCGAGTCTCAGGTGGACAGTTCGACGCAACTATGATGAGTCTAGCTTTTCCAGTCTTTGCGTTCTTGAGGGCGCTCTTGGCGCCGAAGAGAACCTTCCCCGTCTTCACGGCCATACCTATGGACTTAGCGAGGTTTACCACCCGCTGAATCGCCTCTCTCCCCATCCTTCCCTTTTATAAGCTGCGAAGCTGACATATAAATGTCAACCAGTCCCGTTCCGATCGGGATGGCTTGTCCAACGATCACGTTCTCGGTGACCCCTTTAAGCGGGTCCCTTCCACCCCTAACAGCGGCCTCCACAATGTTCGGGATGGTGATCTCGAACGCCGCTTTGGCGAGGATGCTCGCCTTCTCTCCGCTTATCCCGTGTCTCCCAATCTGTCGGACGATTCCGGTAGCCGTCATAATGTCGGCTACAAGCATAACGTGTCTAATATCGACATCTAAGCCTTGATCCTCCAGAACCCCCATGGCCTCCTTTATTAGAGCGTTCCTCGCGGCCTCTATTCCAAGCGTTCCGGCGATCTCGTGTACGTTATTCGTTGTAGTCCGTGTTGGATCGATGCCTTTAACTTTGAGTACCTCCGAGAGGTTCGACCCTTCAGTCCTTATGATCCACTCGCCCTCCTCCTCGGTGACGCGAACCCTCTTTATCCCCGGTATCCCCTTAATGTAGAGGGATAAGATTTTGTCCAGAAGCCTCTTGAGGTTGACCTCTTTCTTCGGCTCGAAGATTATGCTGTCCTCAGCGAATCTCACGGAGCAGTCAGGTACCACGATCCTCTCCTTCAAGAGTTCAAGGGTGACACCTTTATCCTTCATTAGGTTGGGGTCGAGCTTCATTACGATCCCGCCGGTCTGCGGGTCTATGTAAGTGTCGCTTGCCAAGTCTCCGAGCTTCGTGTAGACTATTCTCCGCGCGACCTCCGCGGCCTTCTCCCTCTCTCTCTTATGCTCCTCGTCGAGGTAGATGGTCATTATCGGGGTTGAAGGAACTCTCCTAGCGTCAACTATCTCGATGAGCCTTGGAAGCCCTATGGTCACGTTCTGTTCCCTGACACCGGCGTAGTGGAAGGTTCTCAGGGTCATCTGGGTTCCCGGCTCTCCTATCGACTGAGCCGCAACTATCCCTATGGCCTCTCCGGGCTCGACGAGGGCCATCCTATAGTTCTCTATCGTCTGACGGATCGCTAGGTCTACGCCTTCACGGCTCAGCTCTGCTTTGTAGAGGGTTTTCCTGAGCTCCTCTATGAGGAGAGGAGTGAGCTTATCCTCAGCCTCTTTAAGCCTCTCTTCGATGTAAGATTTAGGTGCGGGTTCGCCGGCGCCCATCATGAGTTTGATGCGGTCGATGAGTCTCCCAACGTTGACTGCCTTACCGTGATCGCTCTTGGCGGGGTCAACCCCGTCTTCTCCGTATCTAAACTGGATAATCTCTCCAAGGGGACCCCTGACAGTCCCGTCATACTCGACGTGGAGATGCTCCATGGCGTTTATCAGGCGCCTCTGCATGTAACCACTCTGCTGGGTTCTCACAGCCGTGTCAACTAAGCCTTCCCTGCCTCCCATCGCGTGGAAGAAGAACTCAACAGGGTCTAAGCCGTCCCTGAAGGACGAGTAGACGAAGCCTCTAGCCTTAGGAGTCGAGTCTCCAATCTTGAAGTGCGGCAGAGCCCTCTCCAAGTATCCGCGCATGATCCTCTTCCCGCGGACGGATTGCTGGCCTAAGCAAGCTGTCATCTGCCCTATGTTGATTATGGAGCCTCTAGCCCCGCTCCTCGTCATCAATATTCCTGCGTTGGTGAGGTCTAGGTCTGAGTCAGCCATCTCCCAAGCCTCTTTCTCGGCGAGAGAAAGCTCGTTCATGACGTATATCTCGAAGGAATCTATCAAACTCTGTCCCGGAAGCCTCTCAAGCGTCCCTTTCTGTAGAGCCTCGATGAACCCCTGTATCCTCTTCTCCGCATCCTTACGGATGATCTTCTTTATCCTCTCTTTAACCTCCGGCGAGAGTTCAAGCTCGTCGTACGAGTATGTGAAGCCTCTCATCGTTATGAACTTCGTGAGGAGCTTCGATATTTTGTTGAGGAATGTCCTTCCAGCCTGCGTTCCATAATCCTTGATTATCCTGTGTAGGAGGCTCTCAGACTTCTCAGCCCCGATCGCATTCTTATCGATTACCCCCTGTTCGAGAACACCGTTCTTGATTACGACGTAAGCGTCGTATTTGCAGTTCTCCTTCAGACAGACATCACATTTGCGGCAGAAGCTCGCCTTCAAAGTGTAGTTCATCCCAGGGGGGATGAAGAGGCTGAATATCTGCTTGCCGGTCCACCTAGGCTCCGGCTCCTTTATCGCGGGCTCAGGAAGAGGGCCTTCATATCCTGCCGAAACTAGGAGTTCACAGACCTCCTTCTTCGTTAGGAGGTTTGACTTACGGGTGAAGAGGTAAGCCGCCGTCACGAAGTCCCTTATAGCCCCGATTATGGGTCCTCCAAACCTAGGCGATAATATGTGGTCTTGAACTTGCATGAGGAGCCTAGCCTCGGTCTGGGCCTCCTCGCTCTGCGGGACGTGAAGGTTCATTTCATCCCCGTCGAAGTCCGCGTTGTACGGTGGACAGACACAGAGGTGAAGCCTAAACGTCTTATATGGTAGAACCTTGACGTAATGGGCCATTATCGACATTCTATGGAGGGAAGGCTGCCTGTTGAAGATTACTATGTCGCCGTCGCAGAGGTGCCTCTCAACTATGAAGTCCGGTTCCAGGGCCTCCGCAACCTTCTCCCTATCGGTCACAAACTCCAGTCTGACGCGTTTCCCGTCGGGCCTCACTATGTAGAGGGCTCCCGGATACTTGTCCGGACCGTTCCTAACGAGTTCACGCATCCTTTCTAGGTTCCATAACGTTACTTTCTCAGGAACTGTGAGCCGCATAGCTATTTCCAGCGGGACTCCAACCTCGTTTATGTCGAGGTTCGGGTCGGGAGTGATAACCGTTCGAGCGGAGAAGTCAACCCTCTTCCCGGAAAGGTTGCTACGGAAACGGCCTTCCTTCCCTTTCAAGCGTTGGGAGAGGGTCTTTAGAGCCCTGCCGGAACGGTGGCGGGCTGGAGGTATGCCCGAAGCCTCATTATTGAAGTAGGTTGTAACGTGGTACTGTAGCAGCTCCGAGAGGTCTTGAATTATGAGCGTTGGCGCCCCAGCCTCTATGTTCTCCTTCAGACGCTGGTTTATCCTAGTTATGTCAACGAGCTTATGGGTTAAGTCGTCTTCTGAACGGATGCCTGACTCCAAAGTTATTGAAGGCCTGACGTAGACGGGTGGGACGGGGAGAACTTGGAGGATCATCCATTCCGGCCTAGCATGCTCAGGGTCGAACCCGATCAGCCTCAAGTCGTCGTCAGGTATCCTCTCGAACCTCTCCCTAATCATGTTGGCGGTTAGACGTTGAGCCCCGTCCCTCAAATATTCACGGAAGATCGTAGGCTTCTCAAATTCTATCTTGTACTGTTCAGCCCCGCAGTGGGGACACTCCTTGTTCCTCTTGGCTTCTCTGAGCACATCCTCATAGAAAGAGTCTGGAACGTTACCCATAACCTCTCTGAGGTGGTCCATCCGCTTCTTTATTTCGTTTATCCTCCCGTCGGAAAGGAGGATACGTCCACAATTCCTGCATACAGCTTGGAGAAGACCATATATAACCTTTGTAAACTCGACGTGGATGACGGGGACAGCCAGTTCGATATGACCGAAGTGGCCTGGACAGCCGGTAGCGGTGCTCCCGCAGGTTCTGCAACGCTGTCTAGGCTCTAGAGTTCCAAGCCTACCGTCCATCAACCCTGAAGGTATAGCGGCTCCATCCTCGTCGTAGGTATCCGCCGTCTGTATCTCAACTACCGAGAGCCTACGTATCTCCTGAGGGGAGAGTATCCCAAACTTTATCTCGTCGATTATCTTGTAAGCTTCCTCATAGGCCATGGCTAAGCCCTCTCCTTCAATTTAAGGCGTGGAGACACACATAGGCTCATCAACTCTTGCAAGAGAAGTTTAAAAGCGTACGAGACCACAACCGGAGAGACCACGGCTTTGTCCCCACATATACGGCAGACGTACTTACGCTGCCTCAGGTCGTAGTAGGCGTAGTACCCGCAGTTCTCACAGACGTACAGAACGTACTTGTCTGACTCCTCCAAGAGGCGGTCCCGAAGAAGCATGGCAGCCCCATGCCCAATTAAACAGTCACGTTCCATCTCGCCGAACCTGAGGCCTCCTCCGCGAGCCCTTCCCTCAGTCGGCTGCCTCGTTAACATTTGAACTTGGCCTCTAGCCCTTGCGTGAATCTTGTCCGCGACCATGTGGTGGAGCTTCTGGTAGTAGACGAGGCCTATGAATATGTCGGCTACAAACTTCTCTCCGGTGATCCCGTTGTACATGACCTCCCTGCCAGTGTGGCTGAAGCCCATCTCGATGAGCATACGCTTTATCCTTTCAGGCCTCTCGTTTGCGAAGGCCGTTCCATCGACGGGTGTACCTCTCATGGCTGAGACCTTACCGGCCATGGACTCCAAGAACTGGCCTATAGTCATCCTAGACGGTATTGCGTGAGGGTTAATTATTATGTCTGGAACTATACCGTTCGCGGTGAAGGGCATGTCCTCCTGCGGGACTATCATGCCTATTACTCCCTTCTGTCCGTGGCGGGAGGCAAATTTGTCACCGAGCTCCGGGATACGTTGATCCCTTATCCTGACCTTAACGAGCTTGTTTCCTTCGTGAGTCTCAGTTATGAAGACGGCGTCCACCACCCCCTTCTCGGAAGGCCTCATATCGATCGATGAATCCCTCATAGAGGGGCCTTTAACCTCGAACTCCTTATACTCCTCAAGGAACCTAGGCGGGCTCATCCTCCCTATGAGAACGTCTCCACCCGAGACTTGTGACTCAGGGCCGACGACCCCGTCGGCCTCTAAGAGCCGGTAGTACTGTTCACCCCTGTATCCTCTCACGCCGGGCTCCGGTATGACGAGGCGATCTCTCAACCCTCCAAGGTACTGCCTACACTCAGCCTCATAGATTCTGTAGAAGGTAGACCTAGCTAATCCCCGTTCTATAGATGCTTTATTGAAGATTAGGGCGTCCTCCATGTTGTATCCTTGGAAGGATAGGACGGCTACGACGCAGTTCTGCCCTGAAGGCCTCAGCTTGTATCCCATGAACTCCATCGGCTTCGTCTCCACTAGAGGCTTCTGCGGATAATGGAGTATATGTGACCTCGAGTCAACCCTCAAGGGATAGTTCACAGCGTATATGCCCAAGGCCTGCTTTGACATAGCCGACTCGTAAGAGTTACGTGGAGACTGGTTATGCTCAGGGTATGGAATAAGGGACGCGCATATACCTAGGATCGTGTACGGAGCTATCTCCAAGTGTGTGTGTTCTGGAGTCAGCTCTTCGGGCGTAAGCGCTATGTAAGTGTTCTCCTCCTCCTCGGCATCGATGTACTCGATTATGCCGTTCTTGACGAGGTCCTCCCATCTCCATTCCTTGGAGCGAATCTTCTCTAAGTGTTCTTTAGTCAGCTTGGGAACGCCGTTTTCGACTATTATGAGGGGTCTCCTAACGCGGCCAGCATCGCAGTTTATGCATATCTCCTCCCTAACGTCGTGTTCCTTTGAGAAGTAGGCCACGTTAACCTCGGACGATATCTCACCGCTCCTTCGGGCCCGTCTCAACTCTTCGACGAGTTCCTTCGGGTTGACCGTGTAGCCGATTAAACGTCCATCCATGAAGACTTTTGTGCCTGAGAGTTTGAGGCTCCTGCTAGCTTCGTTGTATGGGATCACGCCCATTCGGTAGAGAAATCTCTTAACCACTTCAGGGTTCGTTCCAACGGATATGGACGCGGAGAGAGCCAAGTTCTTAACGAGGCCGCAGTTTGAGCCTTCAGGGGTCTCGTTGGGGCAGAGCCTACCCCAGTGAGTGGGGTGCAGGTCCCTAGCCTCGAAGTTGGGCTGGCTTCGGCTGAGTGGAGACTGGAGCCTCCTCAAGTGGCTGAGCATGGAGATCGTGTTCGTCCGGTCTAAGAGCTGGGTTATGCCTACTTGACCTCGCCCCCAGTTTCCCGTCGCTAAAGCATGCTGGAGCTTCTCGGAGATTATGCCCGGCCTAACGGAGACGGAGACGCTTATCGACTGCCTCTTCGGCCCCATCCTCTCAAGCTGATACTTTATGTCCCGGCAGAGGTTTCTGAAGGCCATCCTGAAAAGGTCCGCTAGGAGGGGTCCCGCGAGCTTCAGCCTCTTGTTCTTGAAGTGATCTTTGTCATCCGGCTTACGCATACCAAGTTTAAGCTCGATAACCCTAAGAGCCATCTCGCCTAAGAAGTAAGCCTTCTCCAAGCGTTTATCCCGGGTTCTCCCTATGTGAGGCAGGAAGTTCCTATCTAGGATGTTCTCAGCCTTACTGAAACGGTACTCCCTCGGCTGTCCGTGGGCAATCCTGTTTCCTATGTATAGGATGGACTCCTCCACCGTGTCGACTCTCTTGACAGCTTCGTCGTCGAAGGAGCCTTCAAGTTCACTCTGTATCGTAGGGTCTAAGGAGACTGCCTCGGCTATCTCTCGGTCCGACTCCAAGCCGAGGGCCCTCATAAGTATGACAAAGGGTATCTCTGTTGGTACTCCTGGAACCGAGACGTACATGGCTCCGTTTGGCTTCATCCTCAACCCGATACGGGCTCTGAAACCTACAGTCGTCGAGAAGACCTTGGCTTGATATACGGGATTTGCACCTCTTTCGTCTATGTCGACGAGTATGCGGTTTGGAGCCAAGTCCTCTAGGGCCACAATCACCCTTTCAGAACCGTTTATTATGAAGTATCCTCCAGGGTCCTCTGGGTCCTCACCCTGCCTTATCAGCTCCTCCCTTGAGAGGCCTGAGAGGAGACACCTGCTCGACTTGAGCATGGTCGGGATGTCCCCAATATAGACCAGTTCACTGCTGACCTCTCTATCGCCGATGACGACCGTCATCTCCAAGGAGAGAGGCATAGCGTAGGTTAGGTTGCGGAGCCTGGCCTCCATCGGGTATATCTCGTGGTACGTTCCGTCAACCTCGGTCACGTAAGGATACTCGATGACGCCCCTGTCGACTTCCCTGTAAATGTAGATTCTCCCGAGCTTTATCCTATAAGATTCGCCTGGAACATCTATCTTGATCTCTCCAACCTCGTCGACTATCTCTTGAAGCCCGTGTTCAATAAACTCGTTGTAGGAGTCGAGGTGTTGCCTAACCAGACCCTTCTCCTCGAAGAAGGCTTTCAAGAGTGTAAACGCGTCTTCTGAAGCGTACAATTACTACGTTCTCCTCCGTAACTTGGCTTTGGGTTCTCGGGTTTGAGTTTCAATTCTAATTAAGGCTCTCTTACTTATGTAAGAGGCCTCTTCAAATGTTCCCGAGAACCCGATATCGATTCCCCCGAGCCTTAGTGAAGCGTTGAAAGATAAAAAACTAGAGGCATTAATAAACCTTACCATTCTTTTGAGGAGAACCTCCTTGTAGCACGTGAATAACAAGGTTTATGAATGGTTCTTGTTCTTCCGCGAAGTGTTTGCACCTGCTGTTCAACAGAGGGTATCTATAACTCTTAATTGAAAGTATAAGGGTTCATTTGGTCCTTCGGTCTCTCTTATGCAAGACTAGATTCTTACCATCACTGCAACTATCCATCCCTTCAGGGCATGATGTCGAGACATGGCCTCCATTCCAACATGAAACACATCATCCCCAGAAAAAGAGACACGCGTCAATCACCATCTTAACGGTTAACCGACTAACCTACAAATCAGTTTTATACCACGTATAAACAATGTATTTTTAGTAGTGTTTTAGTTTGGGGGAACGGAGTCTTGACGATGTCTCATCGGGAACGGTTCTTCACTGCGCTGGAATTGGGAGAACCCGATACGGTTCCAATAACCGACTTAGGGCTTGACCCTCCGATAGTCGAAGCGATAATCGGAAGAACCCTAACAGGATTCAGCCTCATAACGGTAAGCGGAGATAGGGCTTGGGAGGAATCTGTTAAGAATAGAATAGCCCTTTCCAAGGCTTGCGTCAAGCTCGACTTCGACGCCGTCCCAGCCGTCAGCGACTACACGCTCTGTAGCCGCAGATATAAGCCTAGAATCCTCCCAGGGGGCCGGTTCATAGATGAGTGGGGCAGAATCTTGGAGCCTCGACTTGAAAGCAAAACCACGTGGTACGTTGGAGGGGTAGTCACAACCGAGGAGAAGATGGAGGAGTATCTCCCACCAGACCCAGAGGAGGAGGGAAGATTTGAGCTTGTCGAGAGAGTTCTCAAATCCTTGAAAGGGAAAGACGTTGCCCTTATGTGTCAGGGGCATAGCGGTTGGCATATGGCATTCCAAGTGAGAGGAGGAATAGACAAGCTTCTGATCGATATGTACCGGAGGCCGGAGGCTGTTCACAAGTTCATGGATAAGATTGCAGAAGCCTGTAGAGGGCTCGTTAAACTCATGATTGAGGCTGGTGTCGAGGTTCTCTTCATGACTGACGACTACGCTGACTGCCACTCAACCTTCATGAGCCCGTCGCAGTTCAGAGAGTTTGAGCTTCCAAACATGAGGAAGATGATAGAGCTGGCTGATCGCATGG
>LUCD01000010.1 GCA_001593925.1 Candidatus Bathyarchaeota archaeon B26-1 | reverse complement strand
TCGAGAAGATAAAAGAGAAGAATGCTCTGCCAGCCATCTGCGGCAGGGTCTGCCCCCAAGAAAACCAGTGTATGGGCAAATGCATTTTAGGTTTGAAGGGGGACCCGATAAACATAGGTGGACTGGAACGTTTCGTCGCCGACTACGAACGAAAAAAGGGTTTCTCAAGACCGGAGATAAAGCCGTCAACCGG
Organism: Candidatus Bathyarchaeota archaeon B26-1; assembly: GCA_001593925.1. GTDB lineage: Archaea > Thermoproteota > Bathyarchaeia > Bathyarchaeales > B26-1 > B26-1. The sequence continues at coordinate 16,814 of LUCD01000010.1, read as the reverse complement.
CAAGAGCGTAGCCGTGGTGGGTTCGGGGCCAGCGGGGTTGACTGCGGCGGCTGAACTCGCCAAGATGGGCCACAGCGTAACGATCTTCGAGGCCCTCCACGCCCCTGGGGGAGTTCTGATGTACGGGATTCCGGAGTTCAGGATGCCGAAGGACATAGTTCTCTCCGAGGTCAGCTACGTAAAGAGCTTGGGAGTAAAACTCGTTAAGGACGTGATAATCGGAAGAGTAGTAACCTTGAAGGAGCTCTTCGAGATGGGCTTCGACGCCGTTTTCCTTGGTACTGGAGCCGGGTTGCCCAAGTTCTTGGGAATCCCCGGCGAGAACCTGTGCGGCATATACTCCGCCAACGAGTTCCTGATCCGAGTGAACCTCATGAAGGCTTACGCGTTCCCGAAGTATGATACTCCCATCAAGGTTAAGGGTAGAACCGCCGTTGTTGGGGGTGGAAACGTTGCTATGGACGCCGCGAGATCCGCATTGAGGCTTGGAGGCGACGTAACGGTGATTTACCGGAGGACGGAGGCTGAGATGCCCGCGAGGAGGGAAGAGGTCCTAAACGCCAAGGAGGAGGGCGTGAACTTCATCTTCCTAGCTGCTCCAACGAGGTTTCTTGGGGACGAAGAGGGCTGGGTGAGACAGGTTGAGTGCGTGAGGATGGAGCTCGGCGAAGTGGACGATACAGGTAGGAGGAGGCCAATCCCAATAGCGGGCTCGGAGTTCCATTCCGACTTCGAAACGGTCGTTGTGGCCATAGGGCAGAGAGCCAACCCGATCGCCGTCCTGAACGACCCTAGAATCAAGTTGACTAGGCACGGCACGATCGTGGTTAATCCTGAGACTTACCAGACGACCGTGGAGGGCGTTTACGCAGCTGGAGACATAGTTACGGGAAACGCTACAGTAATCTCAGCTATGAGTGGAGGGAAGAAGGCCGCTAAGGCCATACACGCCTTCCTTATCGGAAAGAACCCTAAGAAGAGCCGATAGACAAACCGCTCCCCTGCGGTAGGAGAAGGCTTTTTGGTTGAGGCTGGGTGGTGTGGACGGTTTCAGATGCCGCTCGGCCTCCTCGACGTAGACTCGTTGAGCCTCAGTATGATCTCCACATGGGCGTTCTTGGGTATATTCATCCGTTCCTTCCATTGGTCCCCGATGGCTATGAGGGAGAAGAGGCCGCAGACCTCGGCTTTAGCCTTGTGCACCAGGTTTATGAGGGCAGCTTGGGTGTCTCCGCTCTTTATCATGTCGTCGACTATGAGGACGCTGTCTCTCCTCCTTATGGAGTCTTTGGGTATGTAGAGGGTCATGGTTACCCCCGAATTGTTTAGGATGTAGGTCTCCTCTAAGAATGATGGGACACCTACCTCCTTGGTGTTCTTGGCTATGACGAGGTTTACCCCCAAGGTCTGCGCCACCATAGTTCCCAGGGGAATCCCGTCCACAGCGGCCGTCAAAACCTTCGTTACTCTCTTTCCAGCGAAGCTAGCTAAGGCGTAATTTGCAGCCTGCCTCAGAAGGTTTACGTCGCCGACTATCGAGGTGTTGTCGAAGTATCCATCCTTATTGAACTTTATTCTGCTCTTCAGCTCCATCTCCAAGCTTACGATCTTGGAGAGCGTCTTCCAGAGTTGGCGAGCCCTCTCCGTGTTGGGCAGTACGTGGCCCTTGACGTACCGGCTTAGAACGGTGACGGGCAAGCCGGTCTTAGCCTTGAGCGCCCGGTACGTGTACCTCTTCTTAGCGGTCCGGAGGAGCTCCACGGTGACGAGCCTAAACTTCAGGTCCTCCGCGTGAGTCGTCATCTTCAAGTTTCCGTACAGGTTTTCAATGTCTACACTCAGAGTCATCTTCCACCACCTTACACACAAACAGGTTTAAACAGTTAAGGGGACATGCCTTGTTTTTCCATATTCAACCAATTTATTCTTTCTGTTCATTTTAGGATACTTCGCATAAAAACGATTGATTTCAGACCTTAAAAATGAACGAAACTTCGAGAAAAAGATGGAACAAAATTCTTTCTGAATATGAGTTACGTCTGGATAACCGTCAAGACGAATCGATTCATTCACGTTTTAAATATGTAATAATCAAAGTTTTCACTGTATTTTAAGGGAAAAAATTATGGTTTTATGGCGATCCCCTTCACGTTCATCCCCCGAGAAGAAGGGAGAGTGAAGATGGCTGGGAGGGAGGAACACCGTCTTCATCGCCAAGCGCCTAGATAGAGATGCGAGTTTCGAGTTTAAGCCGATAAAAGAACCTCAGAAAAGGCTGCTCAGCCCTCTAAACCTTTGGATGTTCCAACGGACACCGCAGAAACCTTCTCAGCGGCCCCTCTAAGTTTTAAGCAACACTCTCAAAAACTATGCGATTACATGATCACACGTACCCGGTCACCTATAGGTTCGAAGACGCGGCGAACCGCCCGCCGCTTCAAACGTCCAGTTTTTTGTTCGGTTTTTAGACCTTATAAGCCCAGCTTCTCGTTGATCTCGCTCTGATAATTCTCGATTCTGAGGTCCTCTACATCCTTCACTCTGATAGGCCTCTCCAAGGCGGCTGACTCGTAGAAGCTTAGGGGTATAGCCATGTCCTTGTAGGCTTCCCACCCGTCTACCTCGGGCCTCTTCCCCTCCACGACCGACCGGTAGAAGTCGTAGAGTTCTATGGCGAAGGTATCCGTGGATCCTCTTGGGAACATCCTCTCGATCTCTTGGGGGTCGAGGCTTCTCATCATCCTTCTCTTGACCGTCTCTATCGGGTACCGTTCTGTATGGTCCTCCTTCTGTATCTGGAGTTCGCCGCTCGTTATGGCTCCTAGAGACCCGTAGATTATACGCATACTTATTCTCTTCGACGGGGCTACTTTCGTCCAGAGCCACTGAGCGTAAACCCCGTTCTCGTAGCGGATTATAGCCATCGTCATGTCGTCAACCGTCACTTTCCGCCCTTCCCTGACTGGTTCAAAGGTCTCGTTCACAGCGTAGACCTTGGAGGCTTCGGTTCCGAGCTGATACCTGTCCAAGTCGGCTAGGTGGACTCCTCCATCGAAGACCCAACTTCCCCCAGCCTTCATCTTGTCTTCCCTCCATCCCCAGTAAGCTGGCGACCAGCTGACCTCCGCCCAGACGATCATCCTCGGCTCCCCTATGAGGCCGCTTCTTATCGCCCACCAGATCGCCCTATTCTCCGGCGTTCTCCTGTAGTTCTCGGCTACCGCGAGTATCTTCCCACGCCTCTCCGCTTCATCTATTATTAGACGTGCAGCCCTCATGGTTATTCCTAGAGGCTTCTCTATGATGACGTGGAGTCCATGCCTTAAGCATGTCGAGGCCACTTGATGGTGGGTGTTGTGGGGGGTACAGATGTCCACGGCGTCTAGACTCTCGTTTTTGAGAATGTCCCCCAAGTCCGTATAGACGTTTGGTTTACGGCCTTGGAAGGCCTTTATCTTCTCGGCTTTGGTTTCAGCCATTTCCCTAGAGATGTCGCATACGGCGGTTAAGTCGAAGACCTCCAGACCTCTGTTGTGGAGGTCCTTGTACCCGTTAAGGTGCGCCCCAGCTATGCCTCCGCAACCTATTAAGGCTATCCTCAACTTTTCCATACCAAACACCCGATGATTGATTCTCTTGAAGAACCTTTTTGGGACGAAATTGCTCTTATAATCTTTGGCCGTGTTGAAAGAAAATTCTGGTTCGCTTCCTCCGCTTTATTGGCTCAGTATCCCCTAAGCCTCTCCCGCTCCCTCCTCTTCTCGAGGAGGTGGTTTCTAGCCAGTTCGAGCGCCACTGCTCTCGGAGGGACGTTTCTGTCCTCGGCTACTGGAAGTATCCTGTCCAGAACCCTCTCAACGGACTCGATGAGCAGGGTCTCGGGTTGGAGGAGCTTATTCAGCTCCGCGTAGCTCACGACGACTCCTCCCTTATTCGCCACAAAGTCGTTTATGTTTATTATGTTCCTCTTGTGGAAGACCGTGTACGTCTCGGGGGTTGTAGCCGGGTCGTTCGCGGCTTCAAAGATAAAATCCGCAACCATCTCCTTGGCGGTAGCCTCGTCGTAGACCCCGCCGATCGCGGCCGGGATGAAGATTCTCTTCTCGTCCTTCGACTTCTTCTTTAGGATGAGCATCTCCCTGTTCGTTATGTGTTTGGCCTTGAGGTGGCTCTCCTTGAACATCTTTAGGTAGCTCACAACCGTGCCTTCGGCCTCCTTGGCTTTTATCACGTCGTAGATGTCTAAGCCGCCTTCATCGTAGATTCCTCCCCGGCTGTCACTGACCGCGATTATCTTTATCCCCCTCTCATAGAGGGTTCTCGCTAGGGGCTTCCCAACCTTCCCGAAACCCATCAACACAACCGTGCACTGGGCGGGGTCAATATTATAATAATCTAGGGTGTAGCGGATCGTGTACCATATTCCCCTCGCCGTTGCACCTTGCCTCTCTTGGAGCCCCCCCAGCGCGACGCTCTTACCCGTCGCAGCGTTCCTGTCGCCTATAGCCTTCACGAAGACATCCATGTCCGACGAGTTCGTTCCCATATCAGGGGCGCTTATGTATAATTGTGGGCAGAAAGGTCTGATGGCTTCAGCGAAGGCACGTATAAGGAGCTTCTTACTCTCAGGTTTGAGGACTTTTGGGTCGGCTACTATGCCGGACTTGGCTCCTCCGAAGGGCAGGCCCTCCCTAACCCCAGCTATGGCGCACTTCCAAGTCATTATCCGCGCTAGCCTACATACCTCATCTAGAGTTACGTCCGGGGCCATCCTTAACCCGCCCTTCCCCGGCCCGGGGGCGGTGGTATCTATGACTAGGAACCCGGTTAAACCGATGCTGGGTTCCCTCACGATCATAACCTTCTCAGGCCCGAAAGCATCAAAGGATGCACGTAACTCCATCATCTCAACCTTTCTGTGGGACATGCCTAACTAACACCAGCCGGTCCAGACACGAAAAGATGTGAAAGATTATATAAAATGTTTTTGCATTTTTGGGATATGATAAGAGTTGCCTGTCCTTTTTACGGTCTTTCTTCAACTCCTTATCTTAACGTATCTTTTGGTTTGGACTAATGTTACGCCAGCTGAAGATTTCGATGGTTTACCTTCCCAAAAGCTTTATACGCTTTATTGTGCATTCTCTGCCACTTACGATCTTAACTGTTCCTCCGCATTCCGGACATAGAAGCGTTGGAACGATCATGTGGTACGCCGGGTCGTCCAGTAATGTTATGTTCCCCTCGTAGCCGCAATTTAGGCATCTAACGGAGCCTTTTCTCATCTCAATCTTCAGTTTGGAGCCTTTGAGGAGGCTCTCCCTCTCGCTCAACACCTTGTACCAGAACTCAACCTGCTCCGGGTTTAAGAAGGTGAACTCTCCTATGGCAAGTTCAACCTCCAAGACTTTCTCGGCTCCATGCCGTCTAGCCTCCTCTAGAACCGCCTCCACAATCATCGTGGTCATCGAGTACTCATGCATGAAGCAGCGTTCCCCAGACCTGCCTTCAAGGCTACATGAGGCCCAGAGCCTTCACAACCTCTTCCACGCCCTCGCCGCTCCTGCAGTTCGTCGGGACAACCTTAGCCCGCGGGTTTATCTTCTCCGCGTCCGCCCTCAACTTGTCCACATCGACGCCCATGGCCTCAGCCAAGTCGATCTTGTTTATGACTATTACGTCCGCCTCCATGAAGATGAAGGGGTGCTTCACGATCGTGTACGGGCCCTCAGTCACGCTTACGACGACCACCCTCTTCTCAGAGCCCAGAGGGAACTCGGCTGGACAGATGAGGTTGCCCACGTTCTCTATGAAGATCAGGTCTAGGTCCTCCAGCCTGAGCTTCTGGAGGGCCTTTCTGACGAGGTTGGCGTCTAAGTGGCACTCCTTACCCGTGTTTATCGGGACCGCTTCTACGCCGTGGCGGATTATGGTCTCGGCGTCTATGGTCGTCGTCAAGTCTCCCTTCAATACGGCTATCCTGAACCTGCCTTTCAAGAGGCGGATCATCCCTTCTATGAGGGTTGTCTTCCCGGTTCCGGTTGGGCCCATAACATCCACGGCTGTGACGTTGTACGTCCTCAAGAGAGACCTGTTCTCTTCTGCGATCCTCCTGTTGGACTCTAAGATGTCCGCTTCGAGCTCAACATCGTAGACCTCGCCTTCCTCAGCCTTCACAACATCCTTCATCCCCGGGTTCAACCGCTGGGCCTCCGCTTTGAGGCTGTAAATAAGAGGCGCTATTTAACTCTTCGGTTTTGGGAGGCTGTTCTCCGCCTCCTCTAGAATTGTTCTCCAGAGGCGTAGGGTCTCCTCCGCGGACTTCTCGTCAACGACTTGGATGGCGTACCCGGCGTGGACGAGGACGTAGTCTCCAGCCTTCACGTCGACGAGCGTCACGTTGACCTCTCTTATAACGCCTCCGCCGAAGTCAACCTTGGCGTTTTGCCCCTCAACCTCAATTATCTTGGCCGGTACGGCTAGGCACATCACTACTCAACCAATAGAGTTCAACGTGTAGAATTAAATTTTTCTCTGCTACAGCCTGCCTAGTCACGCATAACTTTTGGATGGGACATAAATAAAAGGGGGGTTGGTAAAAGGAGAGTTAAGTGATTACCACCCTTCTCCGTGCTACTAGCAGGTAGTACGCGACTGCCACGGCTACGGCTATGAGCACCGTTATCGGCAAGTTCGGAAGCAAGGGGTCGGTCGGCCACATGTCTATATTGTCGTTCCATAGGTCCCCGTCAGTGTCGCTCTTCAACGGGTTTGCGCCGGTCACATATTCCTTCCAGTCCTTAACTCCGTCACCGTCTGAGTCGACGTTACCCGTGAAGTGAATCGCTATCACGTGTTCGCTGTGCGTGTAGGTGACCTTCACCGTGTAGTATGTTGGGTACTCCTTAACCTCATCGGGTTCTATCGGTTCCCCGTCGAAGAGGACAACCATATCGTTTATGGTTACGCCGAGGTCTTCCAGCAGGCTCTTCTGCAGGACTATGACCGACGTTCCCACGGTTCCCTCAGGCCCTGCGACGTGGAGCTCGATCACGTTTCCTACGATCTTCGGAGGCTCAACCAAGGTTGACGTCGTCAATGTTCCAACGTTGTAACCTGCAACCTCAGCTGTAACTCCCGTCCAGTTTCCGATCATCTCCGCTATCTCTTTGAGCGCGTCGAGTATCTCTTGCACATCCTCGGCTGTTGCTCCTGGAGGTATATTTATCGAGATCATGGATGAGAGTATGTCGACGACGTTGAAGGTTCCGATCACCGTTGTGGTGGATGTGCCGAGGAGGTCTTCAACCGTGGCCTCTACGTAGTAGGAGCCTTTAGGTTTGCCTGTGAGGCTGTATGAGGCTGCCCATGCGCCTTTCCCGTCGCTTGTTCTACCCGCGAACTTTCCGGGTATGGTCTCGGTCGTCCCGTCTGGGAGGTAGACCTTAAAGGTTGCGGTCTTGTCCAAGCCTTCGCCGTCGTCTATGGCGTATACGACGAACACGAGGGTGCTGTTTCTCGTTGCCTCGTTATCGTCGTATAGGCCTTTTATCTCGCCTCCTATGATTGTCGGCTCGTAGTTCACGATGAACGTTGTGCTCTCGATTATTGAGGTGGCCCATGTCCTCCAGAGCCGGCTCGTTATCACGGGCAGGTAGTCTATGGTTCCGAAGTTGTCTATGAAGTTTTGGAGTTTCTCCCAGTCGACGTACCAGTTCTCCTGCATGTAGAGCCTTATGGCTTCCTCGATCATGGATGGGTAGATGCCATAGTGGATGAAGTACTGCAGCTCATAACCTTCCCAGTAGTACTCCCCGTAGATTTCGTGTGGTGAGATCGGTCCAGCCTCGTCCATGGCGATGACTACCGCTATGTACCGTCCAGCCGGCCACTTCCAGTAGCTGTCTGGACCCGGATAGGTGTCGAAGGTCACCGTGAAGACTCCGTCCTCGTAAGTTGCCATCTGTTTGAGGCTTGAAGTCTTCACTAAGATCGGGCATTTGATCTTCTCGTGTTCAACGTCTACGTAGTCCACGTACTTGATCCAGACGAAGACCTCTATATCCTCTGGGCTACTGCTGTCGTCAGTCACCTCGATCTGGAGCGAGACCTCATCTCCAGGGGTGACTAGGAACTCGCTCGGCGTGACCGAGGTTACAACCGGAGGCCTGTTAATGATCTCCACCTCGTGGGCCTGGCAGACCTCGTCTCCGTAACCGTCGTATATCCGCAGGGTTACGGTTCCAGTCTGGTTTAACGCCGACTTGGGTATGGTTAGGGTGAAGGTGCCCATCTCGGCGTATGTCCCGTTAACTGAGTCGACGACGTCCCACTCGTACCACATCCACGGCTTCGTCGGGTAGAGCTCAAAGAGCGTCTTGTTGAAGTACATCAGGTAGAGGCTTGCTTCAACGTACACCTCTTCAGCCGAGAAGAGGTCCTCAGTAACATTTAGGGTTACAGTGATCTCTTCTCCAGCTGTGTACTCGTCCTTGTCGAACGCCACCTCCTTTTCCGGAGGCCTGTTGCAGAGCAGTTCAAGCATCTGCTCTAGGAGTCTAACGTTGTCCCCTAGGTTTCCTGCCTCCCAAGTGCTGGCTAGACACCGGTCTTCCCAACTTAGGAACGGATAGCTGTACCACAGGTAGAGGTCTCCGTACTCTAGAATCTCGTTTGAGAAGAGGTCGTAGCCTGCTAAGGCTACGAGTTCACTGCCGGATACGTATGCTCCCTCTGAGCAGTCTGCTTCATGGATAACTGCGTAGTTTGTGTAGTCGTAGTGTGAGTATGGAGGCTCCGAGTAGGCGTTGAGCCCTACAGCCATCACCGTCGTCCTGTCGGTATCCGTCAACCCAACGTAGACTCCGTGCGGGTAGTATCCATAGGTTTCGTACGTCCATAGGATCGTGTCCTTACCCTCGAAGATGTAGTGGTCTTCTTCAACCCCGATCTCGCCGTCGGCTCTGCTGACGACGGGGTCGTAGACCATGTGCGGATAGTACTGTATGTCAGGGTCCCATTCACCGAGGGTTATCAAGTACCACATCCATATGAAGTAGTCGGCTACGTAACCGGCTTCAGGGGTGTTCGCTAGGGTTAGTAAGCTTCCACCCGAGGAGACGATTTCGTAGAGGGCGATGAATGGGAAGAAGTACCAGTCAGGATCGTCCTCCGCAAATATTGAGCCGTCCTTGAGCGTTTCAAGCGTCTCTTGGCACCACTCCGTTACGTTGTCAACGGAAGTACCGAACATCTCTCCAGCGAACATGTAGTACATCCAAGGCTCCACAACCATGTAAGCGTCGTAGTCTAGGCTTTCGAGGAGGTCAAGGTATATCTCGATGAAGTTTGGTGGTGTCTCCCTCTCCCAAGGTTTGAGCGAGAGCCAGTCTTCAAGTGCTTCCATGTACATCGTGAAGGCTTCCCAGAAGACGACGAAGTGTAGGTCTACGTCGTATCCAGCCTCAGCGGCTTCCGTCCAGAACGTGTAGTACTCCATCCAAGGCCATATGTACGAGGAGATTATGCCAGCCCATGAGAGGTCCTCGTACAAGACGGTTCCAACAGGCTCTCTTATCTCCAGCGTTATTGGAATCGCGTAGAGGATGTCGGAGCCATTGTACAGGATTATCTCGCCCATGTATGTTCCGAGCTCAACGTCGAGCGGAGTCCACATGTACAGGTCCGCGATCACAGTGCCGCGCGGCATGTCTTCGACCGGCATGACGTCTGATCCCGGCCCTATGAGGGTTGCCGGACCGACGGGTATAAGCGGGTTATCGATGATCTCGACGGTTGTTGTGTTCCAGAAGCTCACGATCTCGGTTACGTTGCCGGTTATCGTCACGTTGGCGTCGGTTAAGGCTCCGCTTGTATAGAAGGATATGCTCAGCAGGTTGAGGTCGAACGGGTACATTATGACGAACATTCCGGTTGTGCCGTCTATCTCGTCCGGCGTTGCAGAGGTCAGTATCGGGCTTGGACCAGCCCTCTTAGCCTTAACAGTCGCCCATATACCATGCTCCATCATCCAGGCTCCAGGCGGATAAATCCAGTAGACGTTCGGCTTAGACCCTATCTCATTATTGCGGTTGCATGGCCATTCCTCTGTGAACTCGTATTCGTACTCGATCCGCATGTATATCGATAGGCCTACCGTGTCGTTTACTCCCCTGACGAGGTTCGGCGTGAAGCTCCACGTGTCGATTATGCTCGTTCCGTTCTCGAGGTTCGTGTAGGTTCTCGTCCCGTTGAAGACTATATCCCACGTACAGTTGTAAACGTAGACCCAGAGCGTGAAGTTCTCAGTGTAGTGTCCGGTGTTAACGATCTCAGCCGAGAAGTTGAGCGGCTCTCCCTCCGTCACCAAGGTTGGGTAGGACAGCCAGCTTATAGCCAAGTCGTGGACGAGCTGGCCTTCAACACTACCCTTACCCTTCTCTGAGCCAGCGAACCAGTAGAATATGTTCAGGGCGAACTGCAGGTTGTCCCCTAACCCCGTTAGGAACGGGACTAACCCGCCTAGCATCAAGTCGTTTATGATCATATCTGGGGCGATCACTACGAACTTGCCCTCACCGTAGATTCCAGCTGCAACTATCACGTTCCCGAAGTTGTCCCGGACGATCGGGACGGCCGGAGAATCGACCAGTAACGATGCGACGGCTCCGCCGACCGAGAGCGTGTCAACATCCTCTGTTAGGGTTGGGAAGGCCGTCGTGTTTATGTCCGTTGTGTCGTAGACTCTGCCTTCAGCGTTCGGCGACCACGTTACGTTGTAGTAGGATGTGTAGATGTTGTACCTCATCTTCGGGGGCCATACGTCGTCTCCCTCGAAGAGGAGGTTCCCACCCTGCTCAACCCACGCCGCTACAGCCTCAGGCGGTAACAGCTCGCTTAGAGCCTCCGGGTCTAGCAGGTCGGGTATGTAAAGTATGTCTATTCCTTGGTATTCTAGGACGTTCTTGGTAACGGGGTAGACGTAGTAACCGTAGACTAGGACTTGGGCTTCCTTGTCGTCCTCAATTGTGCTGTTGTCTGAGCAGACGGTTATGTTCACCTCGGACACCGGAAGCCCGATCAGCCCGGTGTAGTTGTATGGCCCACTATAGAAGAGATCGTTAATCGTCGCGTTGTCCCCGTACCCTTCTAGGCTTATGGAGACGTTGAGGACCATGTAGTTCGCGCCGACATCCGTGATGGTGGTGCTGTTGCAGCCAGCCGCGCTAGCGTAGACCTCCAAGGGTGGAACGAATGGCAGCCAGAATCCCGTTGGTAAGGTGTACCTGTAAGCGTCGATCTGGAAGCCCCAATACGTGATTGTATAATCAGTTTCTAAGACTATGTAGACAGTGTCTCCTGGAACTGGGGGAGTCCAGACGTCCACCCAATATCCAGTGTAGCTGACTATTAGGTTCCAATCCTCGTCGTATACGTAGACGTAATCCCAGTAATATTCAACGTCGATTATGGTGAAGTGTACACTGATGCTTGCGGCTCCAGGATGGGTTACTGTGTACACTTCCCACATATCGTTATGGTATGGGTGTGGCGACTCGATCGGTTCTTCGAGCTCAACGTAGAAACTTTGGTAAGTCTCCTCCAGCTTCTGGCTGAGCGTTATCGCGTGCATCCCCCGGCTCATCAGCTCCTCGCCTAAGATGTTGTACCTATCCAGCCTCGTGTACATGTCAACGACTAAGGTTAGGTTGCACTCGAAGTCTTGTGGCAGTAACGGATGCTCACAGATGTAGTTGGAGACGTTCATCATGTACGACTCTGTCTGGTCATAGGTCCCCTTTGGAGCGTTCTCCAGCAGTTCATATGCTCTGCCGACGTTTATCAATCCGTGGCCTTGAACCATGGCTGGATACCCAAGGTCTACAGCCGACTCAGTTAGGGCAGCCTTTATGGCTTCAGGCGTTGCACCTGGGAAGGCGCTCAGCAGTAGCGCAGCAGCACCTGATACGTGTGGAGTTGCCATACTCGTTCCACTGGCAACTATGTAGAACCAAGCGTCAAAGAATGAAAGACCATACCACTCAAGCAAGTCTTGGTACGTGTCGTACCAAGCGAATGCGGCCATGACCATGTAGCCGGGAGCCACAACGTCAGGCTTCGCCAGAACGTGTGTGTCTTCCCCATACTCGGACCCTATCGGGGCGGGTCCTCTGCTGCTGAAGTCGATCACGCCGGGTGTTCCAGCTGGACTGGTCTCGCTTGACGCTCCAACCGAGATTACCTCCGGAAAGCCGCCTGGGAAGCCTACGGTGCTCCTTGAGGGGCCGCTGTTCCCAGCAGCTGCAACCACGACTACACCTTTCTCAATGGCTGCTTGGCATGCTTCCCGGAGGGCCGGCGAATACATGGGGCCTCCGAGGCTCATGCTGATTATGTCGGCTCCGTGGTTTACAGCCCACTCGATCCCTGCTAGAACCCAGCTGTTATAGCCCCAGCCGCTTGCGCTCAGCACCTTGACGTCTAGCAGGTAGGCGCCAGGTGCGACTCCTCTCTCGGTTCCCGGAGGTACGATCCACCAACTTGCGCATTCAGATGCGTTTTCTGGGTAGGCTTGGCTCGCAGCTCCCGTCCCGGCGGCTATGCTCGCAACGTGCGTTCCATGCCAGTGTATGTCTGGCATGTCAGCCGATTCTCCCGGGACGAAGCTGACTTCCCCTATAACCTTCGGGTCGTTGGTTGAGGGGTCGTCGTCCATGTCGTCTAGGTCGGGGTGGCTCTCCTCTATCCCAGTGTCCAGAATGGCTATGACCACGCCTTCACCTGTGTAACCCATGTCCCAGAGGGACGTCGAGTTGATATCTAGATTGGTCTCGTTGAGCAGGTAGAATGCATCTTGGTACGGATCGTTGAGCGTAGTGTTGGCTGGTGTGGAGAGGGAGTCAACTGCCAAGTAAACCTTCTCATCTGGGAGAACGGAGATTACGTAGGGCAGATCCGAAATCCACTCTACGTCTCCAGCCTTAACCGTGGCCGAGACGTATGGCACCATCTGATATACGAAGTGAACCTCAGCATCTTCAGGCAGCATCTCTGCAAGAATGCTTTGATACCCATCAACGGTCCTTATCAAAACGCGGACCTTCTCTTCTGGCTGCAGGCCGGCAATATCATCAAGCAGACTCTTTGAGATTTTCCCTATAAGGTTCCAAGGAATCAGGGGGGCAGTAGACTTCGTTAAGCTTGGAGACGATTGTGATTGTGTGTCTGTGGCCTCAGCTCCAGACTGAGCCTCAGCAAGGCTGGTCGAAGACCCCTGAGTTGCGGTTGCGATGCTCACGGGGAATACCGAGGCGATTAATAGCAATATCAGTAGCATAGAAGCGACCTTAGAACTTTTCATTTTCGTAATCACCTTTCTTTTTCCGATACTACTTCTGTTAATGTAAATATAAGACTTTCGTTAAAAACGCTAGGTTTGGGGTTTCCTAACCTGCAGCCAGACTTCTGCAGAAATCTTGCCGCCTTCGTTTTTAGGGAGCATGTTCATCATGAGCTGAATGATGTGTATGCTTCAGGAACTCAAGATTTCGTGGATTATGGCCTCGCAGTCTCCGAGCCACTTATGTTTTGGGTCGTCCGACCACGCTCCGTAACGCCTCTCTTCGCCAGCGAGTATCCAAAGGTAGTAGAGTTGGTAGCCTGGAGCCGCCACGACCGGGTGGTATCCTCTCGGTATCGCCACGGTGTCCCCATCCTCAACAACGTATACTTCGTTGATGGGGTCAGGGTCTTCTGGATGGGTGTATATCCTCTGTAAGCCAAAGCCTTGGCTGGGCTTAACCCTGAAGAAGTATATCTCCTCGTACGGCACTTCGACTCCCGATCTCGTATCGTGTTTGTGGGGTGGACTGCTCGACCAGTTTCCTGGAGGGTTTATCGTCTCGCCGACTAGAAGCATATCAGCCTTAACATTCTCTCCTATCGATATGTAAACAGTTCTCCTCCAGTTCCAAGCTCCGAGGTTCCTCACCTCAACGTTCTCGGGTTTAACCAGGACGGGTGGCCACTTAACCTCGCTTGGAGCCGTGGAGATTCCTACGTCGAGGCCCGGGCTCTCAGCCACAATTCTGTAGCTTACCTCGCTGGGGATGTAAAGCATGAAAGGCTTACCTGAGAAGACATCTGTTCTCCCACCGATCTTGGTGTAGGTGGCCTCCTTGGAGGTTAGGCTCTTCACCTCGACTGTGCAGAGTCCCTTAAAGATCGTGAGGACCGTCTCTCTGCTCCCAGTCTCTCTATGGAATTCGTCTCCCTTCTCGGGGAGGATGAGTCTACCGAACTCCAGAAGCCTCAGTTCCGAGTTTTCTGGACCGACTATCCGTGTGTAGCCGCTCTCTAGAGAGACTCCCTTATAAAGGTAACCTCTTCTCTTCATGAAGTCACACCTAAACCTAGAATAAGCCTTTGATAGTCTTCTAAATACTTAACTCTTTCCCGTCGTTTTTGGGATGGCTTCACCACTGGTGCATATTAGGGGTGCGAATCCTTTTTTATTCACCATCCTTTGGGTATCTACTTGTCGAGGAGGGTTACTTAAGGGTAAGATCGGTGGCACACAGTGTTCCTAGCGTTGGCCGGTTACGCGCTTAAGAGGGTTATCCGTTCTTGGAGGCTCTTTATAGCCCTGTCCTTAGGCGTCGTACTGGCTTCCTCCTTCTTCGCGGGTATAAACATAAGTATAAACTCGGTGGGCGCGAAGAGCCTGAACCAACAGCTGACCCAGATATATGCCGACATCGTTGTCAGCTCGTCTAAAACGGTTTCGTCGGGGGACGTAGCCGAGCTGAGGAGGCTTGCATTAACGGTGGATGGGGTTGTGGATGTAAGCGTCCTCTCGAGGATACGCTCCGTCCCAGCTCTTGCACCCTTAAAGATTAAGCTCCCCGATAACACCACTATAACTTTTAGGAGGTTTAGGAACGACGTTGTCTTAGGAGTCTCCGAAGACTCCTACATGTACAGGAGCATGGTTGTTGAGGAAGGAAACCATACTTTAGGCGAGGACGAGGTGTACATTGAAATAGACTCGGACATCGCTCGAAACGTCTCCATCGGAGAAAACATAACCTTGATCATACAAGTTGCATCGGGACCCTTCAAGAGGCATCTTATAACCAAGAACTTGACCGTAGCAGGATTCGTCAGCCTCAACGACCAAGCCTTCCTCATGGCCCTCGGAGGGTATGGCATCCCCATCTTCTCTCCCCTAGCAGCCTTCGGGATTCCCCGTTTCGCCCACAACATCATAATCGCGGAATGGAACAAGACCTTCTCTAAAATCCTCGACGAGGTATACTCATACTCGCCCTCCATACACGGTTTGACAGTTGATGTCATCTTAAGCCTAGACAGGGAGAGTCTAATCAACGCTTGGGACATCGAGTCTTCTAGGGCGAACCTCGAGGCGTTAGAGGCTCAGCTCAAGAACCTGATCGGGGTCTCACTTCCGGGAAGAGGATTCTCCACGAAGAACCAGATACTGAACGTGATAAACTCTTACGAGAGCCTCTCCCTTTTGATGATACTTCAAGGCGTGATCCTCGCTTTACCGGTCTTCTTCGTGGCTTGGTATATGGGGCTCACGGTCTCCAACGTCTCATTCAATCTACGCCGGAGGGAGATAGGTCTACTCTCGACCAAGGGGTTCTCGAGTGGGCAGCTTCTTAGGTTGTTTCTCTTGGAAGCGGCCTTCGTTGGGTTGATCGGGGCCGTCGCGGGAATCCTTCTCGGAGCCGCCTTCACACCCGTCTTCACGATGGGGCAGTTCACCGAGATTCCTAACGTGGAGCTGGAGACCGTCGTGTCCGTGACCGTCTTCTCGATAGCGATCGCCATCTTAGCAGTCTATAAGCCGGCTAGGAGAGCTGCGAAGATGAAAGCTGTGGACGCCCTTAGGGAGTATCTCTATGTAGAGGAGGCAAAAACTTACAGGAAGATCTGGCTCTGGCTCGCCTTAGCCCTCGGAACCTACAAGATAGTTATGCTCATACTAGGTCTCGACGTGAGTTCCCTCATACAGCCGACCGGAATAGGAGGCGCAAGGGGCTTCCTAACGAACCTACTTATCCAGACGGTCAACTTCGTGGATAACGTCTTAACCTACCTCGGACCAATCCTATTCTTCTGGGGCTTCGCCAAGATATTTATCGAGGGTTCTGTGAAGGTTCAGGAACTCTTAGGGAGGGTTTCAAGGCTCCTCATTAAGGACCTAAGCGTGATCTCGGAGAGGAACGTGAGGAGGAACGCCGCGCGGGTCGCTTCGGTCACCTTCCTCTTAGCCATAATCGTAGGTTACAGTGTCTCAGCCGTCGGTCAGATAGCCACCCAGAGAGACTACACGGAGAGGCTTATCCGAGCCTACGTAGGAGCGGACATGAGCATAATCCCCTCGTCGGTCGATAACGTAACATCGATCATCGAGTGGTTGAGGGAGAACGTGACGGGGATAGAGAGCGTCACCGTTGAGTATACCGGTTTCAGTGGGGAGAGCCCGTTTCCGGAGACCATAAAGATCGTGGCGATAAACCCCGAGGAGTGGCTCAAGACAGCGTACTATGAGAAGGAGTGGTTCGGAGGAAGCAGTCCAGACCAGATCGTCAGCTCTCTTTCTAACGACACCATCATACTGGACGGTAAATTCTCGAAGTACTTAGACGTTGGAGACCTAATCTCCATAACGATAGGTGGTAAGGCCTTCAATTTGACGGTGATAGCCTTCTATGGCCCTGAGGTGCCTCAAGTGACAGGGTTCTCGCTGAGGCAACGCATGCGGATGGTTCAGAGCCTCAACTCAT
>LUCD01000124.1 GCA_001593925.1 Candidatus Bathyarchaeota archaeon B26-1 | reverse complement strand
ACATTTTCGGTTTACCCGGTGGCTTCCACCGATTAAAGGATCAGATGAGAGCTCCGCTTTCTCTGAGGGCCTCCCTCAAGTCTCGGAGATTAAGTCTTCTTGGAGTAACGTTCTTCTTTACGCATAGCGCCGCAGCTATTCCAGCAGCTTGCCCTATCCCCATAACTATCGGCATAATCCTCACTGCCGAGTGTGCCTCGTGGGTGGTTGAGATGCACCTGCTAGCTATCAGTAGGTTCTCGACGCCTCTGGGAATGAGGCACCTGTATGGGATTTCATAGTACTCTCCGGGTGGAGGATGCTTAATGATTGTTCCCTCACCCGTTGGGCTGTGAATATCGATCGGATATGACCCTCTGCATACGGCGTCGCGGAATTTTCTTGCTTCAAGTATATCCTCAGCGTTGAGGACGTATTCTCCGATTATCCTCCTCGTCTCCCTAACCCCAACTTGAGGCCCAGACCGAACCACATATGCGTCCCTGAAGGCTGGAAATGTCTTCTTAAGCCAACCCACGATCTCGAAGGTCTGTCTTCTGCCTTCTATCTCAGCCCTTGTGAGGTCTCTGCCGTTCGTTCCATCAGCCTTCAGGATTCTCGTGGTGTTGAAGTGTATTAATCCGTCGCGGGTTGTACGGAACCATAGGAGGTTCTCCCTTGGACATGTTATCTCGCCACGTATCTTCGCTTTCCTGTATGCTTCGTTCAACTCCTCTCTGCTGGGGAGCTCCTTGAAGTTGACGGCGGCGAGGTCGAAGCTCAGGGTCATCGGCTGGGTTAATCCGTCAGAGGCTCGCCCCTTCTCGAAAGGAGCGCCGGCGCTCACAGCTAAGTCTCCGTCACCGGTTCCATCCACAAACATCTTACCCATAACGAGGCTGAGGCCTGACTTGTTGTAGATTAAGATTCCTTTTATGTATCCTCCCTCAGAGACCACGGAGTCGATAAAGACCGTGTGATAGAGGAGTTCTACTCCAGCCTCAAGCGCCATCCTGTCTAGGATATACTTCATAATCTCCGGGTCGAAGGACCTGTTCTTCGGGTTGTATCCGTCCATCTCTGTAAGCCTCTCGATGACCTCCCGTAATATTCCTCTTATGATCTCCCTGCCCCCAACATGAAAACTCATGAAGGGATTTACGAGTCCAGCTGTGGCCATCCCTCCGAGGAAACCGTATCTCTCCAAGAGCAGGGTTGATGCACCGTTGCGGGCCGCTGAGACCGCGGCTGAAAATCCTCCCAGGCCTCCTCCTACAACTACAACATCGAATTCCCCTTCGCTCCTGATAGGCACACCCACCACCACGCAGGATTAGGGGTTCCACCGTTTTTATCATTTGGGGGCCTTGGGTCCTCTCGGCAGTAGGACCTTGGCCACGTTTCTATCTCTCTCCACCCCGAAGTATTTAGCCACATTCATGCATTTCGTCCTTAAGAGTAAGAGGTGAGGCTGGCTAACCTCGAATTCAGTTATGGTCTCGGCGTACCCCATACCTTTCGCCACGACCAGATCGGCCGCTTCATAGAGCTCCAAGAACCCTCGGCTACATTCCTTAAGGGAGAGTCCTATCGCATCCGTCCCTGTTGTAATGACCGAGTCGGCAACCTTGTCCATGCCCACATATAAAGCGTCCTCCATCGTAGCGTCGTTGTATACGGGTTCACCTTTAACAGCAACTATCACCCGGGGGCCGAGGTTCTTGAGTTCCCTGACAAGCAAAGTGTCCAAAGCTATCTCCCCAGCGTTATCCGTCAGATAGAGGATCAAAGAGGACTCCCTCGCCATCTCCTGAGCCCTTGAGATATCATCTATAGTCAACTCTTCCTCAGCCCTTCTAAGTAAGCCTCCGATCTCTTCGAGGCGGGGATCGTGTCCCGGTATATCGAACTCTATCACGTTCCCGACGATGGCGCAGAGGCACGCTCTCCTGAAACGGTCCTCTGGAGAGCCGGCTTCGGAGATCAGCCTCTCAGCTGATGGGAGAACCTTCAAGGCCGCCTCGTTACTAAGCCTCTTCTTCTTCGCGTAGGGGTCAGGGTTTCCAGTAACCCTCTTGATTAAGCGCTCTCTCATCGTGCCTACCTCGGCGGGGACAGAGGTAGGCTTGAAGTTCTCAGCTAGAAGTTTAAAGAGGGCTTCAAGAGCCTTAAGCCGAAGGGAATCGTCTTCAGTGGCCTCCAGTATCTCGGCGTATCCACGTTTGAAGAGGCAGAGAGCACACTCCGCTCCAACCTTCAATTCTTAAACCCTCCCAGATTAAGGTTCATCTTAGCGTTGGGTATGGGAAGCCGAGAATTGGATGTCGAAGGTTCACTGTAGACTCCTTTATGTTCTAGCGACTCCAGATATCAAGTCTTTTAGGAGAACCTCCGGAGCCCTCTCCCCCTCCCTCTCTCTGATCTTCTCGGCGTAACTTTTGAATTCTTCGAGGGTTACAGGCTTCCTGCCAAGCTTCTGTGAGAGGTATGCCGTTTGGACTATAGCCGTCGTCTCGGCTCCAACCCTCTCGTCGCAGAGGGGCTTAACCCCGTTCAAGACGCAGTTGCACATGTTCCTCACCTCACCTATGAAGGATCCTGTCCAAGGAACCCTGCCTAGGTTTATCTCTCTAACGGTTCCCTCGGGCTTCTTTATCTTTAGGATGGATTCGCCTTCCTTTGTTACATGCTCGATCTCGCCGTCAGTTCCCACAACCCTGTCGTTCATCAAGTCCCTGTTTGACCATGAGCCTTCAACGAGAGCGGTCACCCACCTACCCTCCTCATCCTCGTATCTTATCAGGATGTGGGCGTCGTCCTCGACCTCGAAGGGCCTGAACATGCCTTGCAGAATCCTCGTCTTCATCCTTACGCGGATTCCTTGGGGCTCCGCGGCCTTCACAACCTTCGGCTCCATCTCGAACCCCGCTAGGAACCAAGAGACGGTTATCGCGTGGACGCCGTTGTCCAAGAGGGCTCCGCCCCCAGCGATGTCTAGGTCCCAGAACCATGCGGCCCACTCCGGACCTCCATGCGCCTGAGAAACAAGTACGTACTGGGGTTCGCCGATGACACCGCTCTCGACGATCTTCTTAAGCGTGTACCAGATTGGGGAGTAGAGCCAGTTCTCATTATGCTGGTACAGTCTCCCGCTCTCTTTAACAGCTTCTATCACGTCGAGGCATTCCAGGTAGGTTCTAGCCATAGGCTTCTCAACCATAACGTTGACGCCTGCCCTCAAAGCCTCTATAGCGACTGGACCGTGGAACTTCGTCGGTGTACATACATCGATTAAGTCTAGGTTCTCCTTAGAAAGCATCTCCTCCAAATCCTTATACACACTTATGCCCTCTAAGTCCCTTCTCAACCGTTCAGCTAAGTCGGGTCTCCCATCCTTCTCAGCTCTCTCGGCTCTATCCTTGTAGAGCCGTTTCACGTTTCTCTCAGCCCTCTTAAGGGCGTCCTCGGATATGTCGCAGAGAGCCGCGAGCTGAGCCTCCTCAACCTCAGTGTAAGCCGGTAAATGGGCGATCCTGAAGATTCCGCGCCGATCTTAACCCTGTCCAACCTAACTCCGCCTCCTACACCAAACAATACTCTGATTATTGGAAAGGAAACTAAAAATTCTTTGTGGTGAACCTTCTCTGCTAATAGGTTAATGAGTTTAAATAATTGGATAACTAACCCGTCGAAGGCGGCATGTATTCCACGTCGTCACGTTCATCCGCACACTCATCGGAACCTTCCTCATCACACTATAATTTTTCTAGCGAAGTAAAAGAGAAAGATGCATTTGATGCTATGGACTATGCAAGAAAAGCTTTGGAGAAGGCAAATGTAACCTTTTATACGATTGACTCGGCAAAAAAGGAAGGTAATATCTGGTTGGTGAAAGCTTCATCGCTCTAACAACTTATGTTATAAGAATAGATGCGAAAACCGGGGGAATATTCTTGAATTCACAACCGAAACTTTCAGACTCAGATATAGAAAATAGATTAGAAGCGCTTCAACAGCAGCTTGCAGAATACGAAGAACGATACTTTGTGGGTAGAGCTACGCCGCAGTACACCTCGTCGGCTCCGGCAGGTATCACCCTAGAGGCTCCCTCAAGAGAGTTGACAGGAGCCATTATCTTAGGCTTCGACCTATTCAAAGGATCGTCCTCGCCGTTCACTATTTCCCTGAAGACGTGGGTTAAGATCGTCCCCTGCGCCGGATGAACTTTAGGGCCACAACTAGGACGACTACCGCCACGACGCCCCCTACAGCAACCTCAACGATGGGAAACTTTCTCTCAAGCACCTTGAACGAATACCGATCTGTAGAGCATCCCGCATAAGTCTCGTTTCCGTCCCAGTACGCCCTAACCACCCACTCACCGAGGGTGGATGGCCTAAATGTAATGGAGAAGGTTCCGTCAGACTCTGTAATCGCGGCGCGCGCGAGGCTGTGTTCAACAGCGGGCGTCCCTAAAGCGAAGGTCACCACCACGCCTCCGAGGGGGATCTCCGAACCGTTTACGACCGCCACGAGTCTGCCGGTGAGCTCTAGGGTCTCTCCTATGGTGAGTTCTGTCCTCGACAGGGTTAGGTATATCCTAGTTAGGATTATGGGTGGGAGAACCGTGAAGTTCACCACTTCAGACGTGGCGCCGTAATACTCGTCGTTCCCGGGCCACGAAGCGTATACGCGCCACACACCCTCCATGTCAGGCGTGAAGGTATAACTGTAGAAACAAAAGTCCCATACAGCTATCTCAGTCCATGTGGAACGTTGTAAAGATGTGCCGTCGGGCCTTATGAAGGTCAGGGTTACGGGAACCTTTATCAAGGGTACGATTCTGCCGGAAACTGTCACGTTGAGACCTAGATTAACCTTCTTAGGGCTCACTTCGCAGGTGAGGGTTGTAGAATGCTTCTCAGCGGTTACCGGATTGGAGACCGCTCCGAAGGAGACGGCGGCCGCAGAAGCCATCAACAGAATCGTGAAAAACGCCTTGACGGACCGATCCGAGACCCACACTCCTCTTCCCCTCTAAACGGAGATTTAAACTGAAAAACGCTAACAGCAGACATAACTCTAAAAGGTTTCAGGTTCTGATAAGTCTTTCGGCGGCTTAATAGGACGTGGCAACTTAAGGTTTCCTCCTTTAGGGTATTTTGTTAGGTTCCTCCGCCCTAGACGAAGTCTTGGGGCGGAAATAACAGCCTCCCGCCTTCTAGCCTTCAGGTTTCAGACTTCATACTCTTACCTTAAACTTACGTGCACCGACCGATTCTAGGGTCTTGCAGCTCACCCTTGTCGTTGTACAATTGACACTCTCCCCACTTAAGTGGGGAGATTCTCGCTTCTAGGGTGTTCATCGGTTGGTTGTTCATGGCCCTTTTAGGCTCCCACCTCATCCCATTCCACCT
>LUCD01000123.1 GCA_001593925.1 Candidatus Bathyarchaeota archaeon B26-1 | reverse complement strand
TGAAAACGCTTCATACACCCTTCAGAACCATTTTTGAGTAACATTTATTGCTCTGCTGATCTCCGTATCCTCAGAGAGTTGATCGAGGCACCATGCTTAAAGGTTAGGAAATTATTCGGCGGGAAGGCTATACGTCTAGCCGCGAAGCTCAACCTCCTCAACAGGAGACTCAAGGTTCAGTCGGATAACAACTATGTATACGTGCCACTTCTGGAGGAGCCCAGCCTACACGAGAAGGCTGAGCTCTCAAAAGAGATCGAAGGACTAGAGGTTGTTAGGAGGGCCTTCCCTGAGCGGGAGAGAGTCGTCAAGGCTGTGGACTTGGCCGCGGAGCTTCTTCCTCCTCATCTCTTGGCGAGCTTCCCCTGCTCAATCGACTTTATAGGCCACATAGCCATAGTCGAGATACCCCCGGAGCTCGAGGAGTACAAGGAGGTCGTCGGGGAAGCGATTTTGAAGGCGCATAAAAGGGTTCGAACAGTTCTGGCTAAGGCTGGAGCTGTTGAGGGGACATACCGGTTGAGAAAGTTCGAGGTTATAGCCGGCTCCGGCGAGACTGAGACCGTTCATAGGGAGTTCGGATGCATATACCACCTCGACCCGACGAGGGTCTACTTCTCCCCTAGACTCTCCCACGAACATCATAGGGTTGCATCACAAGTCCGAGAAGGCGAGACCGTGATCGACATGTTCGCTGGGGTTGGCCCCTTCTCGATCTTAACGGCGAAGATTCTCAAGTCCGTGAAGGTATACGCCATCGACGTAAACCCGGACGCTGTAAAGTACCTTGAGAGGAACATAGCCGCGAACAGGGTTGAGGGCAAAGTTGTACCGATACTGGGAGACGCGAGGAAGGTAGTGGCGGAGAAGCTCAAAGGAGTCGCGGACCGCGTCATAATGAACCTCCCTGAGAGGGCTTTCGAGTACGTAGCCGCGGCCTGTGAAGCCCTCAAGCCCAGCGGAGGGATAATCCATTATTATGAGTTTGCAGGAGGCGACAACCCCATCAAGAAAGTTGAGGCGAAGATCAAGAAGATCGTTGAGGAGAGGGCGGGCCGTAAGGTCTCCAAGGTTCTAGCCAGCAGGCTCGTTAGGGAGGCGGCTCCATTGGCAGGTAGCCCTAGACCTGAAAGTCGAGTAGGTCTTTTCGGGTTTTCTCGGCTTCTTCAGGGGACTCTCACGGTTAGAGTTATCTTGACTCTAGTGTCGGGGTTCCTCAGCTTCTCGACGAGCCTCCTCGAGAGGTCTCCGGCGGCCTTATCCGCCTTCACGGCGACCGTCCGTCCGCATACGTATGTGCTCCTTCTCACAACCATTTCTTTGGGGTTTGTGAAGGTTAAGCGTGGATCACCTCTAGCCTCAACCACCTCTTTTGCTCCCCCAGCCTCTATCGTTACTATGATCTTTGAGCCTTCCCTCCTAGCGTACTCCTTGAACTTTGGGTTCAGGTCGGCCGCCCCTTTATCTGCTCCAACGGCGATTATGCAGTCTCCACGCTCCGTCAGCGCGGTCTCCTTCGTCACCTCGAAGGTTGTTTTGTGGGTTGACCGAACCATCACGTGGCCCCACGCGTTTACTACTTCGCTGATCTCGCGCGGCGTTTGGGCGAAACGCATCTATCGGCTCCTCCAGACCAGATCAAACAATTTTTAAATGCTCGAGATTTAATCTCTTATCGTTCATGCTTGGGGAGTTCTTATGCCTAGGGTGCGGAAGGGGGCCGTCCAGATCAGGTTTGAGATACTTGAGTACCTTTATTATAAGCGTGAGCCTCAGCTCCGCACCTACATTTGGCGTAGGGCAACATCCCTCTCTTACGACGATTTTCTAAAGCACCTCTCCTACTTGAAGGAGAAGGGCCTCATCGAGGAGACGGATGACGGCTTCTGCAAGTTAACTGAGGAGGGAAGGAGGATATATGATGAACTCCGGAGGATTCTCCCTTCCATACTCTAAATTTCACTATTGGTGCATCAAGGTTATGAATGCGTACACCAGAATGGAAGGTGGCCTTGAAGATGAGTGATGAAACGGCCGAGGAGAGAGAGGAGTACTATCCCCTAAAGACTTTACATAACTTCCTCCAAGAGATCGACAGGGAGTGGGACATCTTCAAGACAGCTGCCATAATAGGGATAATCCTCTTAGTCACGTTGATGGCATTCACGTCCTACCGCCTCCTAATGTTCATTTTCATGTTGAAGGCGGGGATGAAGATTCTCAGGATACTCGACGAGATACTCTTCACGGCTCTAATCTTCGCCTTCGTCATCTACGAGGTATATCTCCTCTCCAGACAGTACAACTTCTTCAAGAAGTGGGAGCGACGGATGGGGCTCCTCCTACACGTAGAGAAGAGGCTCCTAGAGAAGCGTGAGTAGGCTCCGCCAGCATAGGCCTCCGGAAGGCTTCTAAGCGAGTTCTTGGAGGGCCCTCAACCTCTTGACGATGTTCGGGTGGGTTGAGAAGAGTTCAGCTATCACGTCTGCCCCCGTCACCCTCCTCCGGAGGTACCTCTCAACGATCATCCTGTCGCTCATCAGGCCTGCGTTCGACATCTCCATTAAGTCTCTTCTGGCGCTGTCGGGGTCGGAGATGAAGAGAGCCTTGAAGGAGCCTAGGTTGCTGACGTTTGGGCGGAGGCGTCTCAACCTCTCCGTTGTGTACGCTATCTTTGCGAGAGCCTCGGAGAGCTTTCGAGCTCCGTCATCTACTATCGAGGCGCTGTGGCGGTCGGCGTAGTACTCGCGTAGACGGCTTAAGTAGAGCGTGAAGAGCGTTAGGATGAAGTATATGAGTATGCTCACTAGGCCGATGAGAACTGCTAAGCCCGCGTTTCCCCTCTCATCCCTTCTGCTGAACTGGGCTGACCACATCAGCGAGTACCCTATGTAGTAGAAGAGCGCTGGGAGTATCGAGACGAACATCATTATCTGGACGTCCTTATGCTTCAGGTGGCCGAGCTCGTGGCCTATGACTGCTTCGACCTCCTCGTCCTCTAGGGTGTTCAGCAGCTCTGTTGTGACGGCTATCCTGTTCCCTGTTAGCGGCGACCCGTAGGCGAAAGCGTTGGGGATCGGTATACGGGCGACCATTATGTCCGGCATCTTTATGTTGCTCCTCTTACAGAGCCTCTCAACGATCTCGTAGAGCCTCGGCCTCTCCTGCCTCGACACCTTCCTAACCCGGTACATGGCGTCGATCATGTATGGAGCTAGAAGCCATTGAAGCACGTTGAAGAAGACTATGAAGAGACCTATCGTTATTATGTTGGTTACTCCAAGGAGGTTCAGGATGACTGTTAAGAAGAGCGTTGAGAGCCCGATTATCAGCCCCAGCGTCCCGATCATCGAGAGCCTAAGCTTCCACAGGCTCACAACCGCTCACCGAGGAAATAGAGTGACGAATCTCTATTATATCCTTTACTACCATTAAACCTAACCGGTTCCGTCACCTTAGCGAAGTTTCTCCCTTAAATGTACCGGGTACAACGCTCTGCTGAAAAAGGCGTGCTAAAACTAAAAGATTAAATAATTCTCTCGATCCTTTTATGCGGGTGTCTCGTTAAGGAGCGGTTATGATATTGGATGAGTTCTTCCAGCTGGCGCTTGAGCTTATAGAGGCCGCGGAGAAACACGAGCAGTATCGAGGCGCCGAATGCATAAACCTCATAGCGAGTGAAGGCCTGAAGTCTCCAGCCGTTCGAGAGATGCTTAGGTTATCGATGGACCTCGAAAGCAGGTATGCTGAAGGCGAGAACGACCTCGCAGGCCACGTGAAGAAGAGGTTCTATCAAGGCCAAAGGTACATAACCATCATAGAAGACTGCGTCACGGACTTGATGAAGAACCTCTTCAGGTGCAGTTGGGGGGATGTACGCCTAGTTTCGGGCACCCACGCGAACCTAGCTACCTTCAAAGGCCTCTCCATGACGACGAAGAACCAGAAGATGGTGGTCTGCCCGCTCAGCTGCGGGGCGCACATCTCCCACGACTACACAGGTTTAGCGGGCAGAGTCTTGGGACTGGTAAATATAGACCACGCATATAACATAGAGGAGATGAACATAGACCCTGAGAGGTCTGCAAGCATAATCAGGGCCGCGAAGCCTGGGATCGTGACTTTTGGGGGGAGCCTCTTCCTCTTCCCACACCCAGTTGAGGAGCTGAGGGCAGTCGCGGAAGAGGTGGGCGCCTACATAGTATACGATGCAGCTCACGTCTTCGGCCTCATAGCCGGAGGCCTCTTTCAGGACCCGCTCAGAGAAGGCGCGGACTTCATAACGTCTTCGACGCATAAGACCTTTCCGGGGCCTCAGGGAGGCGTGATCCTAGCGGATGTTAAGGATAGCCGTATGGAGAAGGCTGTAAAGAACGTTCAGTACGCGGTCTTCCCCCTGAGCACTTCCAACACGCATCTGGGGAGGTTGCCGGCTCTAGGTATAGCCGCTCTGGAGATGAAGCTCTTCGGAGAAGACCTCGCTAAACAGACCGTTAGGAACGCTCAAGCCGCGGGAGAGTTCTTGTACGAGAACGGTGTGAAGGTGCTGGGTGAGTCTAAGGGTTTCACAGAGTCGCATCAGATAGCCGCGGATGTCCGTGAATATGGAGGCGGGAAGAAGGTTGCCGAAGACCTCGAAGCCGCCAACATAATCCTGAACAGGAATCTCCTACCCTACGACGACCAGAACAACCGTGAGAACCCCTCGGGGATCAGGATCGGCTTCCAAGATTAGGAGGGGTTTCAGGAGGGGAGACATAGAGTACCTCTGCGATTTAATGGTGGATGTGATAAAAGGCAGGCGTAAGCCCGGCGAGGTCAGGGAAGACGTAATAGCCCTTAGGAGAGAGTTCGATAAGATAGAGTATGGGTTCCAGAGTGTAGAAGAAGCCTTGAAACATATCCAGAGGCTCCTATGAAGCATGTCTTCGACGAGGCGTTGGGGAGAGGGAAGTTTTAGGGTTTAAATTCGCCTTCGGTTTGCCGGTTCCCCAAAACTTCCAGATTGATGCTAGATGAAGAACGCTAGCCTCCTGCATTACTTTTTTTAAGTCTTCACGTCTCCTACTAAAGATGAGGTGTCTGGCTGTGGACGCTGGGGAGAAGGTTCCGGAGGTCACGTCTCCCTTGAGGGCAGGGGGACGGGTAGACTGCCCTTTAAGCGCCGCTAGTTACGCATCCTCGAAACAGGTTAGTGGAGGGAACTTTTCGACGCTTTACGGAGGCTTATAAGGTGGATGCGTTCAGGGTGGTTGTTGAGGAAGGTAATAAGGTCTGTGCGGAGATCAACGGTGAGGTCGTAGGCCAAGTAACGGTCTGCGATATCGAGTTTCAGTGGTCTAGAGGCGTATACGTTGGTATGGGCGGAATAGCAGGCGTCATGACGAACC
>LUCD01000122.1 GCA_001593925.1 Candidatus Bathyarchaeota archaeon B26-1 | reverse complement strand
GCTCGGTTCAAGGTGGAGCCCACACTTCACCTGCGCACCTACCGTTAGACCACGGCATGAGCGAACTGACGGTGCTTCTATACGACTCAGCGGTTCTATGCTGGTTCAACTTCTTTGAGGATGAGGCTAGAAACCACTTATGGAGCCTCATCAAAGCCGTGACTGGGTGGGAGATAACTCCTGAAGAGTGGTACAGAACATCTGCGCGCAGAATAATTCACATTCAGAGGGTAGCCCTGCTCCTAGGAGGCCCAGACGTGAGGTGGAACCCGAAGATCGACGATGACCTTCCGCCGAGATGGTACGAGCCCTTAAAGGCGGGGCCTTACGCCGGCAAAGCCGTCGACAGAGAACTCGTCGAGGAGGCTAAGAGAGAATACTACGAGGCGATAGGGTGGGACGAGAACGGCGTTCCGAAGTCCGAGGAGCTCAGGAGGTTAGGGCTGGAAGAGGTCGACAGGAAGGCTGAGGCCTTAAGGGGTTAGGGGAGACACGGCCTCCCTCAGAGGCCTTAGGTTCCTCCTTTTTTGTTTTCGTCAGGCTCGTAAGGCGTGTAGAGGACTCTCTTAACCCGCTCAGTTATCTTCGGCCCGAGCCCATGCACGTCCTTGGCCCACCGGTCCACGTTGACCAAGGCGTTCAGCGGGGTTCCGTAAGACTTCAGGATGGACAGGGCCTTCTCCCTCCCTATGTTGGGGAGACTCGCCAAGAAGAATATCTGAGCCTCGACTATTGTCTCAACCTTCTTCACGGGGTGGACGGCGGGAACCCTCTTCTCAACTATCTGCTCCTGCCTCGCCGAGGTGTAGAGGAAGTCCACGGTCTCCTTGTAGTTGGTTGTGTGGATCATGTTTATTCCCTGCTTGGCAAGCGAGAAAATAGCTCCCCAAACCGACGAGGGCTGTATCCGGCTGAACTTGTAGATGATCGGCATGTAGCCCTCGATTAGGAGGAAGGGTTTCGGGTACGCCTCCTTGAGAAGGAAGAGCTGCTCGAATGTAGACGAAGTCATGGACGGTCTTCCTCTCGAAGGCACACTCGTCTGAGATTACGTAGTCGCCCTTCTCGAGCGGTTTGATGACGATCTCAGCGCCCCTCTCCCTCAAAGCCTTCACTATCTTAGACGCCGCAGCTGCTTCCCTACTATCGACGATTATAGTCGGTTGCTCTGAGGAGTCCCCCTTCTTGAGGTAAGGTATGAGCGTCTCGATCGACGACATGAAGCCTCAGCCCCGGACGTTCTCTACGATCAACCAAGCTCTTCTAGTGAGAGGAACTATTAATACCCATGGGTCCGCACAGTCGCCGCCTTGTCATTCGATAAAATTAAATCTCTACGGTTGATTTCGGCGGGAGAGGCATACGCTTATATGAACCCGCTAAGACCTTGAGATTAGACACGACGCTGATAGGCTTAAAACCCAAAAAAAGAGTCCGGCAGGGTTCGAGAAGAAGAGTCATCGAGATTAGACGACTTCGATCTCGGATTCTATCGGTATCGGTTCCCTGAATATGCGGAGGACTGGGCAGTTCGCTTCGGTTCTCCTCCAGACAGCTCTTAGGACTCGTTCACTCGCTCTTCCCGAAACCTTAATTTTGAGTTTCACGTTGGTTATCGTCGGTGAGTCCTCCGGCTTCTCAGCCTCGGCTACGGCCTCTAGGCTTGTTATTTCTATGTTGCTCCTCTTAGCGACATCCGCGTATATCGTCACGGCGCAGTCGGCTAGGGCGATCATGGCGATCTCTAGGGCTGTGGGCCCCATATCGGTTCCGCCCTTACTAACCGGTAGGTCGCACACGATCGTGTGGGTCCTCGAGTTGTCTCCGATCGAACGTACATTATCAACAATCTTCGATCTTGCCACGACCTTCGCCATATCCACACCTCAACCAACTTCTTTACTCGAAGAAGTAAAAAAATTTTTGGGCAATCACTGTAAAAACTCTGTAGGGACCATCCAGCATTATTTATCCAGTCATCAAACCCTTTGAGGCTTCCACCCTTTTTACATGCGGATTGTTATCTTTGAGGTCTTGAGGAGAGTACGGAATAGGATGGCATATAGGACTGGGTTTCTGAAGAGCACGGCTACATCTTCGTACTGGAAAGGGTTGGGGTCTCCCACATTCATGATTGCCACGAGCGTCTCCTTCTGGTCTACGGAGATGAAGAGGGTGGAGGGAGGAACCTCGTCCCGGTCGACCTCATGTACGTTGCAGATGTGGCGTAGTTCTCGGACTATCCCCCGATTTCTGAATCCCACCGAGGTTGATATATGCAAGTCTACGCGGTTCTCCACGAGCCTGTCAAGGGTCTTGTTACACTCTTTGAACAGCTGAATCAACCCGTTCTCCGTAGTCAGTATGTATGCTGTCCTCTTCGCTCTGAGGAAGAGGTCTTTTATAGCCTTCATGATGTTGGACTTGCCTTTGATCACCCAAAGGTCGTCCCGTTTTGTAGCCGTCTTCTCATAGGCGTCCTCCAAGAAGTTAACCATGGAGTAGAAGTCGCGCGCCCGCTCCTCGAAAGACTTTATGTGCGGCCCGAAGGCGGCGGATGGAGGTGTAGCTGTGAACATCTTGGGTTCACTGGGCATCTCGGCCACAAGCCCCTTCTCGACCAGCTTCCTTAAAGTCTGATATATTTTGGTCCTTGGAACCCTCGACACTTTAGAGAGTTCGCTTGCGGTTGATGGGCCCTCCTTCACTAGAGCCACGTAAACTCTGGCCTCGTACTCCGAGAGCTGCGTATATTCACGTAATTTTTTCCACATCTCGAGTAGCGAGGCGGCCGATAAGGTGTCCATCCTCCCCTTAAAAGTTAGTATTAACCAGTTATTAACATGTAAATAACTCGCTTATAAAATTTTTTTATGCCTACAGAGATAAAATACTCTACTTGAGGCCTCGCTTTGCCAAGAAAGAGATACAGGATGATAGGGTTACCCGAAGACTTGTACCTCCAGTGCGAGGAGATCGTTAAGTCCGGGAGACACGGGTACTCCTCCGTCTCGGAGCTGGTGAAGGAGAGCGTTAGACGCCGCTTAGAGGAACTTAGGAGATACTTCAGAGAGGAGGAGAAGCCCTGAAAGGTATGGGATCGAGGAGCCCTAGCCTCTTAAGACACCTAACTGAGCTGAGAAATCACGGTTTCAGTCGTGAAACGCAACCTGTCCAACAAGTACAAGAGGGACTCAGCATCCATACTGACCTCGACGTCTGAATCCAACGATGAAATCCTCAACTTAATCCTCCTTAGACTTTCACCCAAAACCTCTATCCTCAACCCGTCTAGGGATATTAGGGCTCTCTTAGCCTCCGTCACTACGCACCTCCACGCAGAAAAGGTTTAGACTCCATTAACCTTGAAGGTTGTGTCCTTAAGGTTCAAAGAGATCGGTGACATAGACAAAGAGAATCTATGAACTCTCCTAAACGGTTCTTTGCTGTTCTTTCAGGCTGTTCCCTACATCTGAAGAGAAGTTGTTCCATGAAATTTAGATTGGTTCAGCGAAGACACATAATTCCTTTCTATTAAAGAGAATGGAAATATAGAATTTCAATTTGTCAGTCGCATCAATACTGACGGTTTATTTAGATGCCTAAGTTTACAGCGCCGAGACCGAAAAAATTATACATGCTGAAGGCGAGAAGTTCATAGTTCCTTTAGAGGGGTGAATGGCTTTACTAGAAGAAATTCTTAAGGCTAGAACAAAGGGTTTAAATTGGCTTTTGAAAATGAGGAATCCGGACGGTTCTATAGGCCCTTACGAGAAGGGACTCTTCTACTATAGGGTTCCTTGGGCCTTCGCCGTAACGGGACGGGACAGAGAAGCCTCGATGCTTCTCCAGTGGATCAGGGAGAATATGTTTACTGAAGAGGGAGACTTCGCTGGCAAGTATAGCCGCGGCGACTGGGCTAGATACTACTACTCCTACCCAAATGCTAATATTATATATGGAGCTCACATACTCCGCCAGTTCGACCTCTCCTATAAGGGCATGCGCTTCCTTTTAACCCTGCAAGACCGTGACTCAGGAGGGTTTTTCGACGAAATGAGCGAGGATGGGCCTTGCGGAGAGGAGGACATCTGGTGTTCGTCTCAGGCCGGTTTGACGTGTCTACTCACTGGCCACATGAAGGAAGCCGATCTTGTCGCCTCCTTCCTAGAGATGATCTACGAATCCCAGCCAGACCCTGAGCATAGGCTATACCACGTATATTCACCTGATAAAGGTTTGGTCACGGAGTTCCCGGATGAGAAGGCTAGAGCCTACTATGTCGACGTGGAGAAGCCTATGCAGTGGTACTTCATGCCTGGAATCGCCTCGGCTTTCCTTTGTAGGATGTATATGGCTACGGGTAAGAACCGGTACTTGAACTTGGCTGAGAAGTACATGGAATTCGCGGCGCGGTGTAGATACTTGTTCTCAGCTCCTCAGGTCTGTAAGGTCGGTTGGGGCGCAGCACTTCTCTATCAGGTGACTAGGGATCATAAGTACTATGACTTAGCAGCGAGGGTTGCCAACTACCTTATAGAACACCAGTATCCTGAAGGGTACTGGATTAACGTGGCACCTTATAGGGAGCTGCCGCATATAATCGAGATCACAGCCGAGTTCGTTGTCCATTTGGATACTATCCTCTGTGCTCTAACAACTTAGGAGGAGAACCAATCCAAAAAGTTTAATAATGTTATACCCTCTCATTTCTTTGCATATAACCGGTTTTAAGTTTCCTCAGCTGCCGGAGAAACCCTTTAACCGGTTGAGGAGACTCCTTTCATTAAGAGACGTGAGAAGTCGAGAAAGATGAGGGCCAAATGGAAGAAGAAGAGGATGCGACGCCTCCAGAGAAAGAGGAGGAAGAGACGTGCAAGATATAAATGATCGAGGAACAGCAAAGTTAATAGGTTAATTTGTCCATTAGACCTTTACCCCCGGTACATTGGAGTGCTGGAAGATGCCTCGGTTCAGGCAGACGAGCGAGATTCTCAAGCTCATGGGCAAGAAGGAGAACATACGTAACATAGGTATCATTGCACATATAGACCACGGGAAGACGACGATGACGGACTCGCTTCTGGTTGAGGCTGGCCTCCTCTCCCCAAAGATTGCGGGTGAAGCTCGGGCCCTCGACTACCTTGAAGAAGAACAGAAACGTGGAATCACAATCAAGACGGCGAACATCTCCCTACTCCACGAGATCGAAGGAACACCGTTCCTCATAAACTTGATCGACACGCCGGGCCACGTCGACTTCACAGGCAAGGTTACCAGAGCCTTGAGGGCGATAGACGGCGCCGTCGTCGTTGTAGACGCCGTGGAAGAAGTCATGGTTCAGACGGAGACCGTGACGAGGCAAGCCCTCAGCGAACGCGTCAGACCCGTCCTCTTCATCAATAAAGTTGACAGGCTGATCAGGGAACTCAAGCTCACGCCGGAGGAGGTTCAGAAGAGGTTCATCCGTATAATACGGGACTTCAACAACCTCATCGACCTTTACGGTGAACCGGAGTTCAAGAAGGAGTGGAAGGTTGACCCCGTAAAGGGAACAGTTGCGTTCGGCTCAGCGCTACACAGGTGGGGGTTCACCCTGCAGATAGCTCAGAAGAAAGGCGTAAAGTTCAAGGATGTGGTGAAGGCGTACCAAGAGAACAGGTGGAGGGAACTTCAAGAGACGATCCCCCTCCACGAAGCCATACTTGACATGGTCGTTAAGAACCTCCCAAACCCCATCGAGGCCCAGAGATACAGAATACCGAAGATATGGAAGGGAGACCTCGACTCCGAGATTGGACGAGCCATGCTCAACTGCGACGAGGACGGACCCACAGTTCTCTGCATAACGATGTCGCAGATGGACCCACACGCCGGACTCGTCGCAACGGGAAGAATATACTCTGGAAAACTCAGCGAGGGAGACCACGTCTACCTGGTTGGGGCTCGGAAGGACTATCGTGTCCAGCAAGTATCGATGTATATGGGTGCCTTCAGGGAGGTTGTGAAGAGCATAGGCTCCGGGAACATCGCGGCCGCTCTTGGCCTCGACTTGGCTAGAGCCGGCGAGACCCTTGTCGATTGGGATCATAAGGATGGTATGGTGCCGTTTGAGAGGATCACTTACGTATCAGAGCCTGTGGTCACCATAGCCTTGGAGCCGAAGCATCCGAAGGACCTGCCACGCCTCGTCGACGTTATGCATAGGCTTTCCATAGAGGACCCCAACCTGGTGACGACCATAAACAAGGAGACGGGAGAGTACCTCCTCAGCGGCATGGGTGAGCTACACCTCGAGATAGCCATTAAGTTCATGAAGGACTACGCGCCCGGCCTCGAGATAATCACCTCAAGACCGATCGTCGTCTACAGGGAAAGCGTCACGAAACCCGGCGTGGTCGCGATGGCGAAGAGCCCCAACAAGCATAACAGGTTCTGGATCAAGGTTGAGCCGCTTGAGGAGGAGGTCATAAGGATGATGGAGGAAGGGGAGATATCGGAGTATATGAGCAGGCAGAGGATGGGGGAAATCCTGTACAAGAAGGCAGGGTGGCCCGCAGAGGAGGCGAGGAACGTCTGGGCGTTGGAGGAGCACAGGAACATCTTGATCAACGTAACGAAGGGTGTCCAGTACTTGAGGGAGGTCAGAGACATGGTTATCTCAGGGTTCAGGTGGGCAGCTCAAGCCGGTCCACTCTGCGAGGAACCATTGAGAGGCGTGAAGGTTAAGCTGATAGACGCTCAGCTCCACGAGGACCCGGTTCACAGAGGACCAGCCCAGATCATGCCAGCTGTTAGGAGAGCGATCTTCGGCTCCTTCCTTACAGCCAGCCCGATCCTCCTCGAGCCGATCTACAGGATTCAAGTCTCGGTTCCCATCCAGTGGGTCGGAGCCGTCAGCAGTCTGATAACCCAGAAGCGGGGCAGAATCCTCTCTTCGGAGCAGAAGGGCGCCGTCCTGAAGATCGACGGGTTCATCCCGGTAGCCGAGACCTTTGGCTTGGCCGCTGAGATGAGGTCTGGAACCTCGGGCCACGCCTTCTGGCAGAGCCAGTTCGACCATTGGGAGAAGGTTCCAGAGAACCTTGCAGATGCCGTTATAGCTCAGATAAGGGAGAGGAGAGGTCTCCCCAAGGAGGTGCCTCCGGCAAGCCGGTTCATCGATGAGGCTTAGAACCGGATCATGAGAAGGTTTTCGTCCCCCCTTTCCTTGCGGATTCAAGATGGGAGAGGGACGAAGCGACTGTTACTCTTTATTGTGGACCACGTAGTGGTTGAGGAGGTTTCTGCAGTAGGCTGTCCCATCGCAGATGTTTGTGTTTAAGTTTTGAATTCCCTCCCGGCACGTTGCGAATTCCAAGCCGTAATTTAGGGTTATCGACCTTAAGCGTCTAAGGAGCAAGGCTCTCTTCTCGACTGGAAGGTAT
>LUCD01000121.1 GCA_001593925.1 Candidatus Bathyarchaeota archaeon B26-1 | reverse complement strand
GGACTTCTACACTTGGACAACATACAAGACAGCCATGGTCACCCAGCTCATCAACATCTTCATAGGGGTCTTCGCATGGGGGGTGAGCGCCACCTACGTGCAGAGACCGGTAAACGAGATGTATGGAAGCGACTACATCTCCTTCCTCGTGGTTGGGATCGCCATAGGAAACCTCATAATGCCCCTAGTTCAAGGGGTGCAGAGGCAGCTGAACCCTTGGACCCTCGAGACCATCCTCATGACCGGTGTGAGCACACCCGTCTTCGTGATCGGTAATGTCATGTGGAGATACATCCTCTCCGTGCTCACATTCATCCCGTACCTCCTCATCGGCATCTACTTGTTCAATGTGAGGCTGAACTTGAACGTGCCATGTACGATAATAGCCTTCATAGTCTCCGCCGCTATACTCGTGGGGTTGGCCATGATCTCCACCGGTTTGAGGATCGTAACGAAGTCGGAGGACCCCGTCACTTGGGCGATAAACATCCTCCAGAACCTCTTCTCCGGAATAGCCTTCCCAGTAGTCTACTTGGACACGATCTTCTTCCCCGGAGCCTCGATCGTCTCTTGGCTTCTCCCCCAGACGTGGGTCTACCACCTCTGCAGGCTCTCCATGCTAACAAATCCTCGACCCGCATACGCAGCTTGAATTTCTGAAGGGTTCACTTTTCGCCGTCATACTTCTCCCCCTAGGCTACAAGATATTCAGGTGGGGCGTGGCGAGGGCTAAGCGGGAGGGAACCCTAGGCTGGTACTGAGGCGGCCAGTTGAGAACTGATGCTAGGGAAGCAACGTCCAAAACTCTACATAATTACAGAGCAAAGAAACCTAAAATACGCTAGTAGAACATGTTTATAAAACGAGGATTGCGGTTGACCAGATTGAGGATGGAATCTATGCCTGAAACGACCGTTCATGACAGGTCATCCTACATGAACGTGGTCTTTATACTGACGGACGACCAGGGTGTCTGGGCCGCAGGATGCTACGGGAACCATGAGATTCGAACGCCGAACATCGATGAGTTGGCTAAGACAGGAATGCTCTTCAAGAACTTCTTTGTAGCGACTCCTGTATGTTCACCGAGCCGAGCTACGCTCTTCACCGGCCGAATTCCCTCCCAACATGGGGTTCACGACTGGATACGCGGAGGGAACGTAGGGCCGGATGCTATAAGGTACATGGAGGGGGAGACCTCATATACCGACATTATGGCTAGGCACGGGTACGTTTGCGGGATTAGCGGAAAATGGCATCTGGGAGACAGCCAGCATCCACAGTTCAGCTTTAACTACTGGTACGTACACCAGAAGGGAGGAGGGCCCTACTATAATGCCCCGATGGTGCGTGAGGGCAGGCTTGTGAATGAGCCGGGCTACGTGACCAACCTAATCACGGATGAGGCGTTGAAGTTCATCGATCTTCACATGGACGAACCCTTCTACCTGAGCGTCCATTACACGGCTCCCCACAGCCCATGGATAAACAACCATCCCAAGGAGATCGTGGATTCATACGACAACTGCCGATTCGAGACTTGTCCACAGGAGGAGCCCCATCCATGGACGAAGTATAACCTGCAATGCTTCGGCAACCGAGAGTGCCTCAAGGGATACTTCGCGGCGGTGACGGCTATGGACATGGATGTGGGGAGAATCCTCGATCACCTAGAAGAGTTGGGCCTCCGGAATAGAACCCTGATAGTCTTCATGAGCGACAACGGGTTCAGCTGCGGGCATCACGGTATATGGGGGAAGGGAAACGCAACCTGGCCGAGGAACATGTACGAGAACTCTATAAGGGTTCCGTGCATATTCAGCCATCCGGGACGAATTCCTCAGGGAAAAATTCAGGATGAAATGGTTAGCGCCTACGATTTTATGCCGACCCTCCTTGAGTATCTTGGTCTCCCGGTTCCTGAGGGAGGGAATCTCCCAGGCTCAAGTTTCCTGCCGCTACTGCTTGATCAACCTGTGAAGGGACGGAAGAACATCGTTATATTTGACGAGTATGGCCCCGTACGCATGATCAGGACGCGGAGGTGGAAGTATATCCATCGGTATCCGGATGGCCCCAACGAGCTATACGACTTAGCCGCTGACCCGGATGAGAGGCAGAACCTAATCAACGACCCGTTCCAGAGGGGAAGGATCGAGGAGCTCAAGGCGGAGATGGAATCCTGGTTCGCGAGGTACACCGATCCTTCAAGGGACGGAACGATAGACGACGGAACGAAGCCGCCGGACCGTAACGGGCAAGTCCGTTTAGTAAGAATGGCAAGATAAGAAGAAAATCATAAATTAGGCTTTTCTTCTTGATGTTAATAGGTCTGACTGAGATAAAGGAAAAGTATTGGAGAATCCAGGGTGGGTCAGATTCCTAACATTATAAGCGTCCTCGTCAAGCCTGTCTCCTCAGACTGTAACCTCAGGTGCGATTACTGCTTCTATTCATCTAAAGCCGCGGAGCTTTATCCCGAGACCCGCGTTCACAGGATGAGCCTTAAGGTTCTCCGGGAGCTGATCGCCCAGTCGATGGCTCTCTCGGCGGAGGTCTCCTTCTGCTGGCAGGGAGGGGAGCCGACGTTAATAGGTTTAGACTTCTACCGGAAGGCCGTTGAGTATCAGAGGCTCTTCAAGGTTCCGGGGCAGATCGTTCACAATAGCCTCCAGACCAACGGGACGTTAATCGATGAGAGATGGGCTAAGTTCTTGGCTAACCACGACTTTCTGGTGGGCGTTAGCCTAGACGGCCCTCCCGAAATGCATGATTACTACCGTAAAGACCGCTTCGGCAATCCTTCCTACGGAGCTGTTATGAGGGGCATAGAATGGCTTAAGAGGTTCAACGTCAAATTCAACATCCTTGTCTTGCTGAATAACCGTAACGTCAGGCGTCCCAGAGAGCTCTACCGGTTCTTAACTGGACAAGGATTCCGATACCTACAGTTCATACCATGCGTTGAGAGGGACCCAAAAACCGGAGGCTTAGCGGAATACTCCATCACACCTGAAGAGTATGGAAGGTTCCTCTGCGAGGTCTTCGATGAATGGACGGCCCCGGGAGTCCCAGAGGTCTACGTCCGAGACTTCGATGATATCTTGATCTCCTACGTGACTGGAGAGTCCCCCTCCTGCGTCTTCAGCAGGCAGTGCGGAAAGTACATCGTGGTCGAGTTCAACGGCGACGTCTACGTATGCGACTTCTTCGTTGAGCCAAGGTGGTTCTTGGGAAACTTGACGGATCAGCCGTTGGAGGAGATTCTAATGAGCAGACGGTTAGCCGAGTTTAGAACGATGAAGAGCAAGCTTGCGGAGAACTGTGGGGATTGTCGATGGCTCCAGTACTGCAACGCCGGCTGTCTCAAGCATTCGATCCAGCTAGGGTTGGATCGTAGCTACTTCTGCCAAGCATACAAGATGTTCTTCCAGCACAGCCACCAAAAATTTCTTAGATTAAAGAATCTGGTGGAGAAAAAGTTCATGAGGAATACAACTACTAAAAAGATATTTACATAAATGTTGGAAGCCCGAAGTTTACGTGACATCTCTAACGATCTTTATGAAGTATTGGTGGAGTCTCGTGTCGTTTGTGAGTTCTGGATGGAAGGATACGCCTATCATGTTGTGTTGCTTAGCCGCAACGACGATCTCATTAAGCCTGCATAATGCTTCAACTTTGGGTCCCATCCCGCGGATGGCTGGAGCCCTTATGAATACTCCCTTGAAGGGTTCCTCTCCGAGCACGGGGATTCTCAAGTTTACCTCGAACGATTCCCTCTGTCTGCCGAAGGCGTTCCTTTCAACAACCACGTCCATGACGCCTAGGATTGGCTGTCTAACCTCGCCTACAACCCTGTCGTAAACCTTCCTCGCAAGCATAATTAGGCCTGCACACGTTCCAAGAACCGGCATACCCTCATATATTCGCTCCTTGACTGTTTTCAGGGCTCTATTATACTCTGCCAACCTCCCAATGACCGTGCTCTCTCCTCCAGGTATTATGAGGCCGTCTAGGCTTTTGATGTCCTCCGCCGTCTTTGCCCAGATAACATCCCCTTCCAGTCCCATACGGGCTAGGGCAAGTCTCGTTATGGCTACATGCTCCTCTATATCGCCTTGGAGGCCGAAGACACCTATCTTTAAGCGCTTCAATCCGTTCCCCTTTCCTGCATCCTCAGCTCTAGCTTCTCTATGTCGAAGCCTAACATGGACTTCCTCTCGTCTATCATCCTTTGAGCCTCAGCCACGACGGATGGATCATCATAGAACGTTGTGGCCAAAACTATTGCTCGAGCCCTCTCAGCCGGGTCCTCAGACTTGAAGATTCCTGAGCCTACGAAGACCCCGTCGCATCCGAGAGTCATCATTAAGGCCGCATTCGGCGGGCGTCGCTATGCCCCCAGCCGCAAAGTTCACGACGGGAAGCCTCCCAAGCCTCCCGGTCTCGGCAACGATCTCATATGAGGCTCCGAGCTCCCTAGCGATCCTAATCAATTCCTCGTGGTCCCCGTCTTCATAGACCGCTCTTACACGTCTTATCTCGTTGTTTACGATGCGGATATGCTTGACAGCCTCAGCGACGTTTCCCGTTCCAGGCTCACCCTTCGTCCTGATCATAGATGCTCCCTCCTCGATCCTTCGTAGGGCTTCTCCGAGGTTCCTAGCCCCATTAACGAAGGGCGTTGTAAAGTCCCACTTCCATATATGCCTCTTCTCGTCGGCTGGTGTGAGAACCTCCGACTCATCGATCATATCGACCCCGGCTTCTTCTAAAACCCGAGCCTCGTAAGTGTGCCCAATCCTGCACTTCGCCATAACTGGGATCGTGACGTGGTCTAAGATTGCTTGGATAGCTTCTAGGCTTGCTGTACGGGCGACCCCTCCAGCCCTCCTAACATCGTAGGGGAGCTTATCCAGAACCATCACGGCGACGGCGCCCGCGTCCTCAGCTATCTGAGCCTGCTCCACGTTGGTGACGTCCATGATAACCCCGTGCTTCAACATGTGGGCGAAACCTCGTTTCACCAACGTTGTCCCGCGGAATACCTCGGCACCTTCCAGCTTTTCGGTTCTCAAGCCTTTGGGTCTCAAAACTGAACTAACAAGTGATATCAACTTCCTTCACCTTTAAAATATTAAAGTTATAACTTAACTATAAAATTTACGGTCATCCAACACCGTCACTTAATGGCCCTTTAAGGACAGCCCAGCTCAGCTTGGCCAAGCCGAATGAACCTGAAGGCTCCCTTCACGCCCGCCACAACAATGCGGAATCGAGCCGACTTCTCTACATACATACTTCCCGATAATAACTTATAGAAAAAGATAATTGTATATGTTGGTTCTATAGAATATAGTTTAATCTATGTATGCGGTGAATCCTCATGAGCTTACCTGCAGAGTTAAGAAAGATTCAGATCACTGGAGGCTCCACCTACATAATCTCGCTCCCTAAGAAGTGGGTAAGGGCCGTTGGGTTAAAACCTAAAGATCAAG
>LUCD01000009.1 GCA_001593925.1 Candidatus Bathyarchaeota archaeon B26-1 | reverse complement strand
GCAAGCCTCATAGCCCTAACAGCCCTACAACTCGCACACATGGCCTTTATGGGCAGATGGAGCAACGAAATCTTCGCGGCCATAACGGGCCTAATCGGCACAATAATCGGAGTCTTCTTCGGAAAGAAGGGGTGAAAAAGGTAGGGGGGTATCGTTTTTAGGATGAAAATTTCACGTAAAAACAGCATCCACCGCAGGGTTATACAGCTTAAACGCAGAGTCAAAATCGACACCCAAAGGATTAGAGCGCACCTTCTTAAGCAGCTCGAAGAAATCTTCAAGCTCGCGGCGTCCCTGGCTAAAGGCGAGGTTAAAACCCTAAAAACCGAAAAGAAGCAGGTCAGGGTAAGCCTCAAGCAGCGTCAGATGTGGGCTCGAGTAGCAGCATACACAGCCCAGATAATCAACAGCATAGCCCAAGGATTCGACGAGCGGGAGATAGACATTCAACTCGACGAGCTGGAGAAGCTGATCCGTGAAGCAAAGGCAAAAGCAGAGGTATAAACAGCTTAAACTCGAACTCCAAAGGCTGAATAAATTCGCTTTCCCAAACGACCCCATAAAGTTCTGTGTGGAGTTTCTCGGTTTTAACCCCACCAAGTATCAGAGGAACCTCGCCGAGAAATTCGTCAAGCACCAATTCATAGCCGCAAGATGGGCGAGACAGACCGGCAAGAGCCACATGATCGCAGCCTTGCTGCTCTGGTACGCCCTCATCCACCCAAACACCTACATAGGGATCGTAGGGCCCTCATGGAGACAGACCAAACTCATAATCCGCAAGATAAACACCTTCTTGAGGAAGCTGCCGAAGGGAACCTACTACAAACCTCAACGCACAATCGTCCGCCTGACAAACGGCTCGACCATCGAGGCCTTCCCAAACAACCCAGACACCATAAGGGGTCCAACGCTTCATGTGGTCTATGCGGACGAGTTCAACTTCATAGCAAACGACGAGGAACTTTACGATGCTATCCTCTTCACTCTCGGAACCACAAATGGAAAGTTCGTCTGCACGAGCACGCCTTGGACAACGGACAGCATCTTC
Source organism: Candidatus Bathyarchaeota archaeon B26-1 (assembly GCA_001593925.1). Taxonomy (GTDB): domain Archaea; phylum Thermoproteota; class Bathyarchaeia; order Bathyarchaeales; family B26-1; genus B26-1. Next base: position 17,121 of record LUCD01000009.1, on the reverse strand, counting down.
TACCGGATATGGTACGATCCAGCTTACAGCCAAGTCTTCGCTAAGAGCCACGTAACTTGGAGGGAAGCCTTAGAGCCAAACGGCCCCCTAAAGCGGGAAATCCTCGAGAAGATCAGGAGGCAGCTCGAGGGGGACCCTTGGAGATGGCGAAGAGAGATGGAGGCCGAATGGGCTGAGGACGAGAGCGTCTGGCTTCCTCAAGCCCTCATCACCTCATGCATCGACCACAGCCTCGAATACCTCGATTTTGAATGTTACCCGAGGGGAGAGTTCTACGCCGGCGTTGACCTCGGAAAGTATAGGGACCACTCGGTCGTCACGGTTGTGGAGGCCGAGGACAACGTGCTCAAACTCGTCCACGTGCACAGGTTCCCGCTAAGAACGTCCTACGCCGCAGTGATAGGATACGTCAAAACCTTGAGGGACAGGTGGCTCCTGAGCAGGGTTCTCGTCGACATGACCGGCGTCGGAGACTACATAGTTGAAGACATGAAAAACGCTGGGATCGTTGGGGTTGAAGGCGTCAAGTTCACCCTCGAAACCAAGATGAAGATAGCCACCCACCTCAAAGAGCTCATGGTTGAGGGCCGCCTAAAGATACCGTACGACCCAGACCTCATCGCCGAACTGAACATCGAAAGGTTTGAGCTGACGAAGGACGGCAAGATCAAGTTCAGCCACCCTGAAGGCACACACGACGACGGGTTCTGGAGCCTCGCATTAGCCTGCTACGCATCCCGACGGCCGGATGTAAAACCTAAACTGAAGGTGATCCCAAGGTGAGAGACCTGAGACGTGAACACTTCAGGATAAGGAGGTACGCCCGCCGATACGACAAGGATGAAGGCAAATTCGTAATCAACATAGCCTACGAGACCGCTACGGAGATAACTCCCAGAACCGTAGGCGTAGCCGAGGCCTTCGGGCTCGGCATAGACCAGACACGCAAGTTCGTCCTCTACGATAACGCCGAGTTCAGAATCGGTCCGAGAGACATAGTCTACATAACGGGGGACAGCGGCTCAGGCAAGAGCGTCCTCTTGAAGGCGATAAAGCGAGACCTCGAAGAGGCCGGCGAACCCGTAGCCGACATGGCTGACCTCCAGATCGACCCGGAGAAACCCATAATCGAGACTGTAGGCGAGACCTTCGAGGAGGCCCTCGCATTACTCAGCCGAGTAGGCCTGAACGACGCGTATCTATTCATCCGCAGATACCGCGAGCTCAGCGACGGCCAGAAATACCGTTACCGAATAGCCAAGCTCATCGAGTCGGATGCGCAGTGGTGGATCATGGACGAGTTCTGCTCAACCCTAGACCGGGACACAGCTAAGATCGTCGCCTTCAACCTGCAGAAGCAGGCTCGGAGGATGGGCCGGGCCGTAATAGCGGCTACAACGCACACAGACCTATTCAGGGACCTCGCGCCGACGGTGCACATCCACAAACGCTTCGGGAGGGAGGTCAAGGTCCACTACTACCCGAAGAACAGGGCTGAGGAGTGCAGTCTCGCCGAGGAGATTCTCGTTGAGGAGGGAACGATGAAGGACTATAAGGCGCTCGCCCATTTCCACTACAGGTCTGAGGGTTGCCCCCCACCGAGGAAGGTCTTCAGGCTGATGCGTGGAGAAGAGCTCTGCGGAGTCATAGTTTATGGCTATCCCCCTTCAAAGGTCTTTGGTAGGAGGAAGGCCTTCGGCCGCTCCTTCTCTCTCCGGGAGGCTAACCGGCTCTTCTCGAACATCAGCCGCATAGTGATCCACCCGAAGTATAGGAGCATAGGCCTCGGCGTTAGGCTCGTGAAGGAAACCTTGCCGAAGGCTGGAACCCCATACGTGGAGACCGCAGCCGTCATGGCGAGGTACAACCCCTTCTTCGAGAAGGCTGGGATGGTGAAGATAGCCGAGGCCGGAGGAGACCGAACCGTAAAGAGGGCCGTTCAAGAGCTTGCGGAGATCGGTTTCAAACCCTACCTACTCGCCAGCGAACACGCAAACCTTAGAAGGCTGAGGGAGATGACCCCTGAAGAGGTTGAGGAGGTTAGAGAGGTCCTGCTCAGAGTCTCCGGGGGCTACTACAGACGCTTGAAGGGCTCCGGGAAACCCTACATGAAGAGGGCTGAGTACGAAAGGTTCATCGAGGAATCGTCTAGGGAGGTCTTGGCCAAGGTTCTGGGGAGGTTGGCGGTGCTCTCCCAGACCAAGGTTTACCTTCTGTGGAAGCGGGAGAAGGACGAGGTATAGCCCTTCAAGCACGTCCCATCAGGAAGCGCATCTGGGCGAGGCGGTCCATAACCTCTACGATCTTCCTCTCGACCTTACGCCTCTCCTCCCTGTATTCACCCTCGCTTATCTCCCCGTTCTTGAAGCGTTCCTTCAGGTTCTCCAGGTCTCTCAGAAGGGCGTCGCGTTGCCTCTCAAGGCTCTTGGAGTAGGCGCTTATATCCTCGAAGCTGGGCATGTCTAACCCTCAAATAAGGACTCAGCGAACTTTTAAAAGGCTTTCGATCGGAACCTGCTAAATGCTGAAGGCTGAGAGGATGAAGAAGGAAAGTAGGGGGACAGTTATGTTGTCGTCTATCCACTTATACTCGTAACGTTCTATGAGGCTCACGGCGAGGGCTGAGACCACTCCTTTGAGGCCTAGAAGCGCCCCTATCGGGAGGCATGTCAGGAGCATGGCGAGGTTCCCCCACCAGCTCTTCGTCCTCTTCCTGAAGAAGGCGTTCCTAACTATCCCGGTCACGGCGTCGCCTACGCTCATGAAGAGGGCTGGAACAACCCCGAGCCACCAGTCGTCAAGCAGGAACTTGCTTAGAAACATCACGAGACCCCACATCAAACAGAAGTGGACGTCGAAGATGTTCCCGGAGACCTGATACCAGTAACTCAGCCTCCCAACCCTGTAGGGTATGAGGCTGAAAACCGCCAGGATTAGGGAGAACGCTAGGACGATGAAGGGGTTTCTGAAGATGAAGGGCGTGAGGATCGAGACGACTCCGCCCGCCAAGATGTGGATTATCTTCCTGTTGTAGTAGGCCATTACCTCCCCGTCGGCTCCCTTATTCACGTAACGGTCGTATATCCTCTTCGTCAAGACCTTCACTAGGACTATGACCCAGAGGAGTAGGATGGAAGCGTAGATCACCTCTTCGATCACTGAGAATCACCGGCTCCAACCGGGTGAGCGTAGCAAGTATATCCGAAAAGGCCCTTTATAAGATTTGTTTTTTAGGGAGGCTGACGATACTCTAAAAGGGGTTGTGGCTGAGAGATGGCTGAAGGAACCGTCTCACGTATACCCGTAAAGTTCACGGTTGAAGGTTTAGGTGTAGCCGAAGGCGAGTTCATACGCTACTTAGCCCCGAGAACCGTCGACTCCATCGTTAGGGCCATGCCCCTAGAGGGGAGGGCGGCAACTTGGGGCATGGAGGTCTACTTCCAGATACCTGTAAGGTGCGGGGAAGAGAAGTCGAAGACCTCCGTCGAGAAGGGGACGGTGGCGTACTGGCCTATGGGGAGCGCCCTCTGCATCTTCTACGGAGACATGAAGCCCTACAGCGCAGTAAACCCGGTTGGGAGGATAACCGAGAACCTAAAACTCTTCGAGAAGGTAAAGAACGGGACGAAGATACTTGTGGAGAGGCTGGAGTGAGAGGTTAGAGCAACCTGCTCTCCTCCCAGAGCCTCAGCCTCCTCTCGCACTCCTCCCGAACCTTGGGGTCGCGGCTCTTAGCCTTCAACTCTTTAAGGAAATTTAAGCGTGCATTCACGGCCGCCGTCTCCCCAAGGTGGCCGTAATAGATCACGCCCTTCAAGTAAGCATCCATCTGCCAAGCCTTCTGAATTATGAATCCAGCCGCCTCGAGAGGGTCCTCAACCGCGTACCGGTTCATCCATATTGAGGCTTCAGCCTCCCTGAGCTGGCTGAGACCATCTATCTCCACGATCGCCCTTATGTTTCTCCTGAGAAAATCGTATCGCCCAGCCCTCTTTATGAGTTTAAGGGCTTCCTTAACTTTAGACCTGAACTCTGGACTCCCAACCACGCGGAGCCTGTGGCGGTATCCGCGCTCTATAAGGGACCTTGCTCTACGAACCTCGTCTTGAGTGTATACTCTCTTCGGGAAATCCATAACTGAACCATCTATCCATCTTGACTTGGCAGAGTCTGCCCCTAACCCGCAGGCGTATATATCTTCAGGTTTCTGCTCCCGGAGACGTAGGTGACGACTCCCCGCCGGTGCAGCTCCTCCAGCATATCCTTCGCCACGCTTAGGCGGAGGTTGAAGCGGGAAGCAACAGTGTATGGGGTGAGAACCTTCATCTTCCGAATCTCTTCCAGCACGCTCTTACTCTTGATGTCTGGAGCTATGATCCTAGATGAGCCCTTCTTTTGGAGCTCCCTCATCCTAGACTCTCTCATCGCCTTCTTCCTTTCAAGCCTCCTCTGCGCCTTCTCCATCTGGGTCAGGCTCTTCCTCTTCTTCCCGCCCATGACTCGCACCGTTACATTAAGGTTTCCCAATGAGATTTATAGGTTTCTCGGCTTAGGCAACCTCGTCTACCTCGGCTTTACGCCTCTTCCTCCACTCCTCTATGGGAACGCCGAACTCCTTCTCGATCTTCTCCCTGTGGATGGAGTTCATGGTGCAGAAGGGTATGATCCTCCCGTCTGGGACTGCGTAGTGGATGACGCATCTCTGAACCCTCTCCAAGTCGAAGTTGTACGGGTCCATGAAGTGCATCGCCGAGATCATCAGCATCTTCCTATGGAGGTCTCCGAGGGTCTTGTAGCTCCCATGCCTCAACACGGGGCCGATATACTTCCTCAACATACTGAACTTTATGTGGCGGAGGGACCCTAGAAGCCTCATCTTAGCCCTCGCCTTCCGTCCAGCCTCGAAGTCCCTGTAAGCCCCCTCCATAGACTTTATGAAGCCCTCGACATTCGCGTACCTCGTGATCGGAACGATCTCGCCGTCCTCCACGAGGACGTAGGTCGCCATGCCGCAGTGGGGGTGAGCCGTAAACTCGACGTAACGTTTCCCCTTGAAGGCTCCAATCGCCTTAGAGACCGGGACAACCGTTGGGACCGGGTAGAAGTCGGAGACCTTTATCTTCCCGTCCGTCTGCTCCTCGACGAGCCTCATGAAGTCGGGGATCGTGATCCGCATCTTCATCCTCTCCACTTCAGGTATCCGGCCGCAGAGGGAGACCGGCTGAACGTTAACGCACCTGACAACATCGAAGTTCTCAACAGCGAAACGTATTATGTCCCCGAGCTGATGGTCGTTCACGCCCTTAACCAAGGTGCAGACGAGGACCACGCTGTCTATCCCGGCCTCCCTACAGTTCTCGATCACCCTCCTCTTCACGTCGACGAGGTCTACGCCCCTAGTGAACTTGTATACATCCGGGGTAACCCCGTCGAACTGGAGGTATATCGTGCTGGTCCCGGCCTCCCTCAGTGTCCGGCAGTAGTCGACGCTCTGGGCAAGCCTCAGCCCATTCGTGTTGACCTCCACATGGTCGAAGCCCAGCTCCTTAGCCATCCTTATGAGGTCTGGGAGGTCCTTCCTAATGGTGGGTTCTCCACCTGAGAACTGCAGGGCGGTGGCTGGAACCGGCAGGTTGCTCCTGAGGTTCACGAGCATGCTACGTACCTCATCCTTGGAGGGCTCGTATACGTAGCCAGTCGTCCCGGCGGTCGCGAAGCAGATGGGGCAACGGAGGTTACACCTGTTCGTCACGTCGATTATGGCGAGGACCGTGTGGGACTTGTGCTCCGGGCATATTCCGCAGTCGTATGGGCATCCACGGTTCCTCTCCGTTCTCGGGTTCTCAAGCCCGTCCCCAACGTACTCGAACTTCAAGACTCGCATGTACTGCTCGTAGTCGGACCAGTAGACATCCCGGAAAGAGCCGTGTTCTGGACATTTCTTCTCGATGTAGACTACGCCGTCCTCCTCGAAGATTTTGGCGTCCAGAACCTTGAGGCATTCGGGGCAGATGCTTCGGGTCTCCTTTATGAACCTCATTTGCCACCACTACGAGTTGTAAATATATCTAAATCTACACCATTCTTTATAAGAAGATTTCCAAACCTTTCATAAGGTGAAAAAGGAGGAAAACTCCTCTTTGTCCGAGGATGTTATAAACACTTTGAGGGAGATGGGGCTCAGAGGATACGAGGCTAAAGCATACCTCTCCCTCCTAGAACTCGGGGTTGCGACGGCGAGCCAGATAAGCGAACACTCCGAGGTTCCCTACTCAAAGATATACGAAGTCCTCAACTCCCTAGAGAAGAAGGGGTGGATCGAAACGCAAGACGAACGGCCTAGAAGGTACTACCCAAAACCCCCAACCGAAGCCTTAGAGGCGACGCGGCTCAAGGTGGAGGAGAAAATAAAGGCTTGGGAGAAGGCCATCAGAGAAGAGATTCAGCCGCTGTACGAGAGGAGGGAGATACGGGAGAGGCCAGACATATGGATACTTAGAGGGGAGAACGCGACCATAGCCAAGATCAAAGAGCTCCTCGAAGGCGTCAAGGAGGAGGTCATGGTGGCGGCTCCACAATTGACGTGGAACCTCATGAAGGCTGTAGCCCCAACCTTAGAGAGAAAGATCGAGTCCGGGGTAAACGTTATGCTCCTCCTCTCCAAGAACGCGGACCTAACGGTCTTAAGGGCTCTCTCGGGGTTCGCGGAGGTTAGGTTGAGGGACCACCTCTTCGGGGGAGGCGTGATAGCCGACGGGAGGGAGGCCATCCTCGTCTTAGGCGAGAGGGGGAAGCCGTCCCTAACGATATGGTCCGACCATTCAGGCCTCGTGAAGTTCGCGAAGGAGTACTTCCGGAACTTGTGGGAGACGGCGGAACGATACGGAGAGGAACCCTAACCGCCAAAAATTGAGCGGCTACTCTTCGGAGAGTTCTCTGAGAGTTCTGATGACGCGGGGCATGTCTCGATCGAAGGACATAAGGATGGGCAGAGTTACCCCCGACTCCACATACTCCAGAACCTTCTCGCGGCACCTCTCAACGTCTCCGAAGACGCTGTATTTCTCAGCCATCTCCTCCGTTAGGAGCCTCAGGGACTCTCTCACGCCCTCCTTTTCAAGCGTCTCCCTGAGCCTTAGGCTTTCATCCTCGTTTATCCCGTCTCTCTTCAGGTCTGATGGGGAGGCGCGGGATATAATGTGGGTTATGAGAGCCTTCAACGCCAAATTAACGTCCTCAAATCTGTAGGGTGAGTAGAGGATGTAAGAGGCGACATCGACCTCTTCAAGGCTTCTCCCAGCCTTCTCGGCTCCGGCTCTAACCTTCTCCACAGCGTACTTCACGTACTCTCTTGAGCACCCAGCCGTTAAGAGCACCCCGTCCCCTATCTCCCCGGCTAATTGAAGCATCTTCGGCCCCTTCGCGGCCAAGTATATCGGGATTCTCCTCCTCACAGGCCTAAACGGCCTTAGAAGCGTGAAGTAAGGGCTTCTCCCAAGTTTCACTCCCTTCACCGTTAGGAACTCCCCTTGGAAGTTCACTTCCTCCCCTTCGAGGAGCCTCCTAATCACCTCCACGCTCTCCCTCATGAAGGTTAACGGCTTCTTGAAAGTTATTCCCATCTTCCCCATGGGTGAGAAGGCTCCGGTGCCTAAACCGAGGATCATCCTGCCCTTAGAGGCTTCGTCTAAGGTGGCCGTGGTCAAGGCTATCAGGACGGGGCTCCGGACGTAGGGGCTGATTATACCCGTGGCGAGTTTAATCTTCTCGGTGCTTAAAGCAACGGAGCTCAGAATAGAGACGGCGTCTCGGAGAAAATAGTCCTCGGCCACCCAGAGCGAGTCTATCCCAGCCCGCTCGGACATCTTGGCGTACTCCACGATCTCCCCGACGGAGAAGGGGGAACCTGTAAAGCCTATCCCCAACCTCACGCTCAATCCCTCCAACAGTCTGATAATATCCTCGCATATTTGTCAGTTTAGGATCAACGTTGAAGCTCTAAAGGAAAATCGTCAAGAAGGGTTTAGGGCATGTTTTGTCCATTGGCTTAGTTTAGGTCTGGGTTTAACGGGTTTCTGGGAGCCACTCCTTCAGGCGCCTCTGCCTCCTCCACGAGTAGAAACGCCTCATCTTCTCAACTACTGTCTTAACCCTCCTCTTGGAGAAACCCCTCTCCCCACACAGGAACTCGTAGAGGGCTTCCTCCTTGAGCTCTCCATAATGGAGCGTGTATTCCGATGTTACCTTCGGATGGAGGAAGATTCTCCTCACCTCCTCGTAGTTTTTGGGGAGGCTCTCCCTAAGATCGGGTGGAAGATTCTCTAGGCTTCCGTGCTTCCTTATCAGTTTGAGGGCGGTCTTGGGGCCTATACCCTTCACACCATCGTTGAAGTCCGTTCCGACGAGGATTGCCAAGTCGACGAGTTGCTCGCGGGTTATCCCGTGGTGGGAGAGGAACCTCTGCAGGTCGATGAGTTCAGGCTTCAAGGGGCGGGTTACCCCCCTGCTCGGCAGAAACTCCTTCCCGGTTATCGTCAGGAACCTCACGAGCCTCGGCGCGCCGAAGAGGAGGCAGTCGTAGTCCTTGCTACTCGCGGCCCAGACTTCTCCACGCATAGCCATATAAGCGCTCTGGGCTTCCGCCTCACCGGGGGCTTGGACGTAAGGGATTCCGAGGAGCTCCAAGAGCCGTTTAGCGTCCTCAACCATAGGCTCCGTCAACCGGCTTGTCATGACCGCCTTGGAGAAGGCGGCGGCGACGTCTCCCTCCTCAAGAGCCTTCCTCCACTCTTGGAGGGCCTTCTCTCTGGCCTTCCTCCTCCTCTCGAGTTCTCTCCTCTTCATTTCCGGAGGCTCACCGTCGAAGACGAAGACGAGGCTTATCTTGTAGTCGTAGATCAGGCGTGTCGTGCGGTGGAGAAGCCCAACGAGATGCGACGTGACGTTCCCCCTCGAGTCTCTCAGCGGCGACCCGTCGCGCATCCGGATTAACGAGAGGAACTGGTAGAGGTAGTTGTTGGCGTCTACTGCTAAGAGCTTGCCTCCTAGGCTCCTCAGGGTTAGGACGCGTTTTATCACGATCGGTGTGAGGTAAACCCCCAAGCTGAACCATCACTCTGAAGCCTAAACGCAACATGTAATCTCTATTCTCTACTTGGAGAAAAGTTGTTCGGCTCCGAGGGGTGTCAAACGGAGGGTTAGGGCTCCCCGATCATCTACCCCTGAACTTTGCCACCCGGTTCGCTATCAACGCGGCTGTCGCTCCAGCCGCAACCCCTCCGTCTATGTTGACGACTGCCACGCCGAGGGAGCATGACTGAAGCATAGCCATCAAAGCGCTTACCCCCTTCTCCCCTAAGCCGTATCCTATCGAGGTTGGAACAGCTATGACCGGGACGTCGACTATGCCAGCCACGACCGTTGGTAGGGCTCCCTCCCTCCCGGCGACCACCACGAGGACGTCCACGTCCTTCTCAACCATCTCCTTTAGGGGTTTGATGAGCCTATGGAGCCCTGCCGCCCCAACGTCGTAGGCGGTTGTCACCTCGCATCCCATCTCCTCAGCTATGATCCTAGCCTCTTCGGCTACAAGTATGTCGGAGGTGCCAGCTGCCAGTATTCCAACTCTCCCTCCCGTTCTCGCCTTCTCTCGGCCTCTCCTCCGCAGGATTACGATCCTAGCCCTCTCATCCACTTCCATCGCGGTGTCCTCTGGAACCTTCTCCCTGAGGGCCTCCACCTGACTCCAGTCAACCCGGCTGATTATGGCCCTTCCAGACCTTCTCAACATTTTGAGGGCGATCTCGGCGAGGAGTTGAGGGTCTTTTCCCTCCGCGAGGATGATCTCAGGTACGCCCCTCCTCAGCTCCCGCCCAACATCGATCTTGGCGAGCTCCCCTATCTCCTCGATCGCTAAGACTCTTAGGCGCCTCTCAGCCTCGTCAACGGAGAGTTCGCCCCTAGAGACCATCTCAAGTATACGCCTCAACATGTCCAACCCTTCCACCACTGAAACCGTTATCTATGAGATAGACAATATCACAAAAAAGGTTAAAGGGAGAAAGTTCATGGCCAGAGGGGTCGTCACTCTCGTGGATTGCAGGGTCGCCGGAATCTCCGGCGACATGTTTCTGGGAGCCTTAATCGACCTAGGAGCAGATTCAGAGAAGGTTGTGGACGCCATAGAAAGCCTCAAAGACCACATAGAAGGGTGCAGAAGGGTAGAGGTTGACATCAGAGACGTGGTTAGGGGAGGCTTCCGAGCTAAGAAGGTCGACTTCAGAGCCGAGATGGAGAAGCCCGAGATGAAGGGCATAGACCTGATAAGGGTCGTCGAGGAGGCGGCGGCCGACCTTGGCCTCCGAGAGGAAGCCAAGCGTTTCGCATCAAAGACCGTCCGCACACTCGTCAGCGCGGAGGCTAAGCTCCACGGGGCAACTGTGAGGGAGGTTCACCTCCACGAAGCCGGCATGTTCGACACCCCCGCCGAGATCGTAGGGTCAGCCGTCGCTCTGGAGGGTCTAGGCCTCTTCGACGGCAAGGTCTACTCGACCCCCGTCGCTGTTGGAGGCGGCGCCTTCAAGTTCTCGCATGGAGTCGTCTCAAGCCCGGCTCCAGCAACCCTCGAGATTCTCCGTTCCAAGGGCTTCCCGATGATTGGAGGGCCCGTTGAGTCGGAGCTTGCAACCCCGACGGGCGTCTCGATCTTGGTCAACTTGGTGGACGAGGCTGTGAGTTTTTATCCTCCCATAAAACCTAGGGCGGTGGGTTATGGGGCTGGAGCGAGAGACTTCGCGGGTGTGCCGAACGTCTTGAGGATCGTCGTAGGCGAACCCTTGGATTACGGTCTCCTCCGAGACGAGGTTGCAGTGATCGAGACGAACCTCGACGACGTTACCGGAGAGGTCGTCGGCCACGTGGCTGAGAAGATTCTAAGGGAGGGCGCCAGAGACGTCAGCATACTCCCAGCCTTCATGAAGAAGGGGAGGCCGGGCCACATAGTGAAGGTTATAGCCGACTTGGATGACGCGGAGAGGCTTTCCCGCATCCTCATGGAGGAGACTGGAAGCCTAGGCGTCCGAGTCTACCCATGCGGGAGGAGAATCCTGCTTAGGAGATCAATCCCGGTGGAGGTCGAGGTTGGAGGAGTGAAGGCAACGGTCTCGGTCAAGGTTGCCAAGGACTCCAGAGGCCGCATAGTTCAGGTTAAACCCGAGTACGAGGATGCGAGGAGGCTCTCCGAGGAGACAGGTCTACCCTTGAAAGAGATTTTGAGGCTTGCCGAGGAGAAGGCGAGGAGAACCCTCCGTTGAGCATGTACACTTGGTTTCTCTCTCGCCTTGAGGTTTAGGGGCTTACCAGCGAGGAGATCGTCGACTTCAGCCTCTCAGCTCCACGCTTGAATGTTTGGGCCTCCTCACCCGTCATCGTCCACTCGATTATCTCCTCGACCCCGCGTCTCCCGATTATGGCGGGAACACCTATGCTCAAGCCTTTTAGGCCGTACTCCCCGTTGAGTACGGCCGAGCAGATGAGGAGTTTCTTCTGGTCCTCCACGACTGCCTCGACGAGGTCAGCCGTGTTGGTGGCTGGAGCGTAGATCGTAGCCCCCTTCTTCGAGATAACGTTGAGGGCGGTCTCCCTCAGCTCCTTGAGAACCTCAAGCCTCTCCTCAGGCTTTAGAGTTACGCTTTCACCCTTGATCCTAACCCTGCTGAAGAGGGGAAGCATGTTCTCCCCGTGTTCCCCGATAACGTACGCTTCAACCTCTAGGACTGGAACCCTGAACCTTCGGCTTAGAACAACTCTGAGCCTTGCGGAGTCGAGCTGGCCCGCGCTCCCTATCACCCGCCTACGCTCGAAACCCGTGTAGCGCCAGACGAGATAGTTCATAACGTCGACGGGGTTCGTCAGGGTTACTATGACGGGGTCCCCCTTTAGGTTCTTTATCTTGGAGGCTACGTCTCGGATTATCCTCCTGTTCACCTCTAGGAGCTCCATCCTAGACTTCATCTCGGGCGTTCTAGGCTTCCCAGCCGTAACCACGATCACTCTGGAGCCTTCTAGGTCTCGGTAGTCTCCGGCGTAAACCTCGATGTTGCTCTTGAAGGCTAAAGCCTGCCCGATGTCTCCAGCGTTCCCCTCGGCGAGTTCCCTGCGGATGTCCACCAAGACAAGCTCGTCGGCGAGGCCTCTCCTAGCCACCTCGAAGGCTATGCAAGACCCGAGGTTACCGACACCCACAACCGCAACCTTGACCATAGACGATATTAACGTAGAGAGGCAAATTATGTTTAACGATTCCAATTGGAGCGTTGAGGAGACGAGTCCTTGAAGCACAATTCAAACCCTTCACATTCAGGCCGAATGCTATAACTCCATATTCCATTTAGACGGTCCTATGGCGCTGGGAAATCTAGATCGCCTATTACAGATAGAATCGCTGGACGGAATCCAGTGGGTTCCAGGAGCCGGAGCAAAACCCATGTCTGAATGGTTAGATGTATGCAGAAAGATTCTCGACGCGGATAAGTGTCTTCAGATCTCATGCGCACCAGAGGAGGTCGCTTTCCTACTTTCCAATCTAAAACATGAAGGCCTCTTCATCTCAACTCATTGCAGAACTGAAAAAGAGGCATACGACGTCTTGAAGATCGTCGAGCGGCATAAAAGGTAGAATCAGCCTTTCTAAACACGTGGAATCCCATATGCTCATAGGTCCTTAATCCTTTCTATGCGGTTCTCTGAGACGAAAGATGAAAAATTCGAGATTCTCAGTTCAGAGCCATAAATGCAAGAGAATCCAAAAATATATGAAGAGGGGATAGAGAAAAAAGAGAGGCGTCTGAAAATGCATGTTGGCCGCATCTGGCCTCCTGAATGGAGGGAATATACGGATCCTAAAACGGGAGTTAAGGTTCTACAACTGACGAATTATAAAGGTCACAGCCATCATATCTACTTTACGAACTCGGGATGGTACGATGATAATCGGAGGCTTCTTTTCGGATCTGACCGCGAAAACCGAACGAATCTATTCAGCATAAACCTAGAAACCGGAGAGATAACCCAGCTTACAGATCTAGCTCCGACGGAGCCTCCCTATGAAGTGCAGTTCTTAGCGACATGCATCAATCCGGTCCGTGACGAGGCTTATTTCTGGTATAATCAGCGGATTATTGCTTTAGACCTTAGCACACTCGAGACCTATGCCTTGTGGGAGCTGCCCCTAGGCTTCTTACCGTCTATGCTTAACTGCACGTCTGATGGGAAGCATATCTGCGCGGGGATATTTGAGGATCTGTCAAGCCGTCTCAGGATCGACTATCTACGCGGATACGTGGGATTCAAAGAGACGTGGGAAGCCCGCCCGCTCAGCAGAATCGTTATGGTAGCAACCGATGGATCCGAGGCTGAAACGGTTTGGGAGGAGAGAACTTGGATCGGACATGTGAATACTTCCCCTACGCAACCCAACCTAATTACCTTCTGTCATGAGGGGCCATGGGATAAGGTGGATAACAGGATTTGGGGCTTTAACTTGGAGACCCATGAAGCATGGATGATTCGGCCGCGTGAAGACGGAGAAGCGGTTGGGCATGAATATTGGCTCTTGGACGGCGTTCACATAGGTTACCATGGGAGATGGCCGGACGGAAACAGCCTTCTCGGTATGATCCGATACGACAACACCGATAGGGTAGAGTTCAAATTTCCACATAAAACCGGGCATACCCACTCAAACGACTTCTCATTGATAGTAGGCGATGGAGAGGATGTAGTACGGCTCTGGAGATGGAACGGAGAGAAACTCGAAGGCCCCCGAGCACTCTGCATACACCGCTCCAGCTTCCACATCCAGCAGGTGCACGTGCATCCGAGGTTCAGCCCGGACGGAAGCCATGTCCTGTTCACCACCGATGCGTCTGGATACGGAAACCTATACCTCGTGGAGACCCCAGAATTCGAGGAGCTGCCCAGAATAAACGAAGTTTGAGGAGATGCGAGAAAGACCATAGAGAAAACAGAAGGCATCAACGTGAAAGATATAAGGGGCCCCTCAACCTGCCCCTTACATGGACCAGTAAGAGTAGAGTTTTAGATCGTTTCTCTTCACTTCGCGCCTAACGAAGTCTCTCACGTCTCCATCACTTATATAGGCGTTACCGAGGCCGTCCTTACGTAGCGGTATCCGTGTCTTCCTCAGCCTGTCTCCAGCCGCCGTGTCGATGAATATGTACTGGGTTCCCTTGACCGGTAAGATGAGCCTGAGGCCTTTGAGGTGCCTAGCTGGAACCCCTTGCTCTATGTTGTAGGCGATGCTCTCGGGTCTATGCTCCATAATCAGCTGCTTGAACTTCTCCCAAGACCCCACTCTAACAACCCTGCCGACCAAACGTTCCCCCAGAAGATTATCTGCACTCCTCAAACTTTTCTTTTTCGCTTCGCCGAGGAAAGACGGAGACTGTGAACGTCTAACCATATATTGAAGAAGCCTCAAAGGGTTTGGGGGATAAACCTCTCAGCATCAAGAAGCCGGGAAAGGTTGAGGTTTAAAGGCTGAAAGGAGGTGTCCGCATGGTTAGGGAGTTCCTCGAGATCGACGACTTGGAGACCTTCAGGAGGGTTGCTGAGCAGAGTCCGCTTGTGATCCGTAGGGACCCGTTCCTCTTCGCCCAGTACTTCGCGGTGATGTTCTTCGTGAACTTGGCTGAGATGGAACGCGGCGAGGTTAAGAGGCTCTTTGAGATGTTGAAGGGCAAGACGATCGTAATAAAGGATATCGTCGAGGCTTCAACCCTCTCAGAGTTCTTGAGGAAGAAGGAGGCGTGAGGCGGCGGTTACCCCTCCGAAAAAGGTTAACCTACGCCTATTGAAACCTCCAAGGCTGGGAGCCTTGCCGGTGATTCCGCGGGCTCGTGAGCTTATGAGGAATGAGAAGCCTAGAAGGATCACGGGAGCATTAACGTTCCCTCCGAGGCCGGGGACATACTTCAACACGGTAGTCGTCGATTTTGAGAGTCTCTACCCAAGCATTTAAGCCCATGAAGATATTCATTTGATGAGCAACATAAGATGACGCTTGCTGACTTCATATAATGTATTGCTACACTTCAGAATTTGATGACTCACATATCAATTTTGGTCTGCTCTTCGACCTTCAAAAAGTTTATATTTCTAGCAATCTTTTTTGTGATAAAAAGTTTCGTAGTGAGGGAAAATGGATCGGAAAGCCATGCGATGGGTTGTTGAGGATCCTCAGAAGAAGAACGTATTCTGGCCTTCGGAGGAGATGAAGAAGAGAACATGGGTTAGCGATGAATCGATATATGAGGAAGCCAAGAGGGATCCAGTAGCTTGGTGGGCGAAGCTAGCGAAGGAGGGAATAGTATGGTTTAAGGAGTGGACTGAAACTTACAGATGGGATCCGCCATTCTACAGGTGGTTCATCGGCGGGAAACTTAACATATCCTATAATGCACTTGACAGGCACATTAACACTGCCAGGAGATATAAGGCTGCGATAATCTGGGAGCCCGAGCCAGTAGATGAACAGCCGAGAACGCTGACATACTATGACCTTTATAGAGAAGTTAATAGGTTCGCAAACGTCCTTAAGAGCTTAGGGGTTAAGAAGGGAGATCGAGTAGGCATTTACCTCCCGATGATCCCGGAAGTTCAGATTGCCATGCTAGCATGCGCTAGGATAGGGGCGGTTCACAGCGTAGTCTTCTCAGCATTCAGCGGCCAATCCTTAAGGGAGAGGATGATCGATGCTGAAGCGAAGGTTCTAATTACGGCTGACGGCTACTACAGGAGGGGAAGACTCATCGACCTCAAGAAGAACGCGGATGTAGGCGTTGAGGGAACTAAGATAGAGAAGGTAGTCGTTGTTAAGAGGGCTGGAAATGAGGTTAACATGGTTGAAGGTCGAGACTATTGGTGGCATGAGCTGATGGAGGATGCTGAGCCGTACTGTGAACCTGAAGCCCTAGACAGCGAAGACATGCACTTCATACTGTATACCAGCGGAACAACCGGGAAGCCTAAGGGAATAGAGCATCACGTCGGCGGATACGCGGTTCAGGCATATTGGACGACGAAGTGGGACTTCGACCTTCACGATGACGACCTATTCTGGTGCACGGCTGATATCGGATGGATCACCGGACACACGTACAACTGTTATGGACCATTAATGAATGGAGCCACGATCCTCATATATGAGGGGGCCCCTGACTATCCAGCTCCTGACAGGTGGTGGCAGATAATCGAGAAGTATGGAGTGACCGTCTTCTATACTGCACCGACGGCTATTAGAATGCTAATGAAGTATGGAGACGAATACGTCAAGAAGCATGACCTGAGCAGCCTAAGAATACTCGCGACCGTAGGGGAGCCCATAAATGAAGAGGCATGGCTGTGGTACTTCAATGTTGTAGGCGGGGGAAGATGCCCAATAATAGATACTTGGTGGCAGACTGAGACTGGAGCGACGTTGATAAATTCTCTGCCCGGAATAGGACCGTTCATACCTACCGTTGCCGGAAGACCGTTTCCGGGAACATCATTTGACATCTTAACTGAGGATGGAAGATCAGCTGGTATCGGGGAGGGCGGATACCTAGTTCAGAAGTCTCCATTCGCACCTGGAATGCTGAGGACTATATATAAGGATCCCGAGAGATTCAAGAAGCAATACTTCGGAGTTTACGGCGAGAAGTTCTACTATACGAGTGATGGAGCATACTATTATGATGAGATGGGAAACATCAGGATAACTGGCAGGGTAGACGATGTTATGAAGGTCGCTGGGCATAGATTGTCAACGGCCGAGGTTGAGAATGCCATAACCCAGCATCCCGCCGTCGTTGAGTGCGCGGTCGTCGCCGCACCCCACGACATTAAAGGCGAGGTTCCAGTGGCCTTCGTAACCCTTAAGCCCGGATACAAGGCATCAGAGGATCTTGAAGCCGAGCTTAAGCAGCAGGTAGTTAAGGTTATAGGTCCAACTGCAAGGCCGGATAGAATAGTGATCGTTGATGATCTACCGAAGACCAGAAGTGGAAAGATAATGCGAAGAATACTTAAGGCTTTGATCAGGAATGAGTCTATAGGCGA
>LUCD01000120.1 GCA_001593925.1 Candidatus Bathyarchaeota archaeon B26-1 | reverse complement strand
TATGTCTCCGACGTCGAGCTCCTCAATTACCGGTTTTACCACGACGTATCTCTCGACCTCGGAGAACGAGATAACCCCCTTAACCCTAGACCGGACATGCTTTATTCCGGCTATGGCTTCCTCAACGACGTGGGGGCCGTCAGCCTCGACGAAGAGGTATCCCTTCAAGACCTCTGGAACAAGTATAGCCTTTATAGGAAGATTATTCGCTTCAACCCTGTTAGCGATAAGGTTGGCTACGTTCCTCTCTTGGCCGGCTGTTGTACGTATAGCGAAGACAAGCGTTGAGGAGGACTTCTTCTCTTCACTGCTCATCCGATTATCCTCCGAAGAACCCTGTTGCAAGCATGAGGGAGAGAATCTTTATTATGAACCCTATAAAGCCGATGAGAGAGACTCCGATGAAACAAATCTTGATCGAGAGCCAGAGCTCATTCTTCCCAGGCTTCTTCGCAAGGCGTAAGAGCCGCATGCAAGACTCGAGGAATGTCCTAACCCCCAACTGGCTCAGCCTCTCCTCAAAGGAGAACCTAATGCCCATATAAAAATGTAGTGAACAGGTTTATATAAAACGGCTGAACGAACGGGCAAGGTAACCTACTTGAATTAGAGCTTCACCACTAAGCTTTTTTGGGACGCTTTGTAAGCCGCGTCGCAGACACGCCAGTTCCTAACTCCCTCATCGAGTTTTATAGGCGGCTCCTCCCCACGGAGAACCGAGTCTATAAAGTCCTTTAACGCTGGCTTTAGGAAGTTACCTTCATCCTCGAAGATTATTCGCGAGTCCCTCTTTCCCTCCTTATCCTTTATTGTGAGCGACCTCCCAATCCTGTCCGCGATTACCTCGCCCTCCTCGCATATAGCTGAGGCCGAGTCGTTCCATCTAGGAGCTCCAAAGAGACATTTAACCTCAGTTATCGTTCCGGACTTGTGTCTAACGATTATCTCAGCCATCTCGTCGACACGCGGCTTCCTCTCAACGATGAAGGCGGCCACCTCGCTTGGGGGGCTTCCAGCAACCTGGAGCGCTAAGTCTAAGCCGTGGATACCTTGCTCCGGGATTATGCCGATTCTTGGGCCGCTCCAGAACCAGCCCTTAGACTCTCTAATAGCAGTCACAAGCCTAGGCCTCCCAAAAGCCTTAACATTTTCAGCGAAAGCCTTAAAGACGGGAATGTATCTCTGACTGAACCCCGGCATAACCGTGACCCCGACCTCCTCAGCAGCCTCCTTGATTCTTAGAGCATCGTAGGTTGAGAACCCGAAGGGCTTCTCAACATAGACATGTTTTTGAGCTTCTATGAGCTTGACAGCTATATCCGCGTGTGTGTAAGGAGGAGTCGCTACCGTGGCCGCGTCGAACGTTTCTTTCTCTAAAACCTCGTCCACGTTTGAGTAAGCCTTGACTTGCAGGTTCTCAGCCGCCTCTTGGGACGCTCTTTCGTCGATGTCCACGACCGCTACGAGCCGGGCGTTCGGTATCTCTTTAAGGGTTGCCGCGTGGTTTCTACCCCAACGGCCATATCCAACAACTATTATGCTGAGCTTATCAGTCAACGACATCGTAACCTAAAAAGGTATCACGTCACGTTTAAACGTTTTCGGTGATTAGCGTAAAGGGGGGTGTAGGCCTGAGGAGGGCCAAAAAATATAGAGGGGTCTACCCTTTTTGGATTGCGGAATCTCCAAAATTGGTTTGTCCTAGGTGTGCGTTTAAGAGGAAACTCCGGGAGCCCTCCTCAACTTTTGCCGCTTAACCTGAGGCGTTAGGCTCTAAGTAAGAGCCGGACAGGTAGCGGCAGTACGGCTCTCCTCCCAGACTTGAAGTCTCTAACCATAGCTTGAAGATCATAATGGTAATCTCTCTTGCATATCTGGAGAACCTCGCGAACCCTCTTCGCGCCGTACATTAGGATGCGTGTTAAACCGTACCTGAGAACCCTGTTCTTTATAGCCATTTCAGACCACTCCTTAAGCAGGATTGGAAGCCACTCTAAATTATGTTCCCAACACTTCACTAGGAGCTCGCAGTGTTTAGGCGTTACATCGTCCAGCGTAAAGCTCTTCACCCTATTTCTCAGTCTACCCATCGCCACTAAGAAGAGCGGAACTATCAAGCTCTTAAAGGGCCTGAGCTCCTCGATAAGCGAGATTGTGAGTTCAACGTCAACCTCCGTCTCGCCGGGAAGCCCCATAATCAACGTAGCACAGGGAACCCAGTGGTTCTCCGAGAGCGTCTCAAAGGCCTCGACGACTACTCTAGGCCAATCTTCAGGTCTGAACGGCCTGCACTTTCCAGCCATATGCATGCTTATAAGGCGGGGGCTACCTGTCTCAATCCCGGTCTGACCGCTCATCCAACGGTTCTCCTCAGCCCCGGTTATGGCGGTGAGCTCCTCAACGAGTTCAGGAGCGTCCATAACTGAGGAGAGGGCGAAGTGGCTGATGCTTATGCTCTTGACGCCCTCACATCCCTTTACAGCCTTAAAGAGCTTGATGACCGCCGTCGGGTTGACCTTGACGCCTTTCGCCCCGTACCTTAGAACATCCTCGGCGTGGAGGAGCGGTTGCCTCCCAGCTTTAAGGTTGACCTTCACCTCCTTAAGGATGTGATCTATGGGGAGACATCGGTAACGGAGCATGGTTGGGGTGCAGAAGGCGCATCCACGACCGCAACCCCGCGCTATCTCAACTATCCCGCTTACGGTCGGGCCTCTGATAACTGGAATCTCGTCTACATCGACCACTTCTCCGTAGACAACCCCGGGAATACGGTCGCCTCTAACGGCCTTCTCGAAGAGCGGGCCGACAACCCGCTCACCCTCACCTACAACCACGCAGTCAACCCCGAGCTTACTCCGGATATCGGGGGCTTCAAGCTGCCAAGCTCCGGGGCCCCCTACGATGATCTTTGGCTTAAACCTTCTTACCGCCGGATGATTTAGGATTTCTCTGAACTTCACGGCCATGTATGCTTCTCCGCCAAAGATTTGTGTGAAGGTCGATGTGGCCGGGCCCATTCCTAAAGGGTCGTTTTCGGTTATGCCGAGAACCTTCGTTCTCGGGCCGATGGCTTTTTCGAGATGGTCAGGATGAGCGACGAATACGTCTTCTTCATCGAATCCGTAATCGATCAATGCGGCCTCTATCTTTCGGGTTCCACATGGGGCTACAATGGGGGAACCGTATTCATTAACGTCTACTGAGGGGCAGAAAAGAGAGAAATATAATCTGTCGCTTATAAGACCCTTCGGCACACAGGCGCTGAACCCTAAGAATATGCCGCCTCCATACTCGCTCATAAGCGTTCGGTCGGCGGTTAGGACGATGGAGTATCCCCCATTATTGTCCCGCGCCATGCTCATCTCCATCCCCCGCGGATAATTTATAGTCTTATGGACGAGCCTCAACTAATAAATATTACGAATTTTAAAACATTTAAAAATTGGCATAATGCTAATTCGAGCAAAGATCGTGCCTCACAAAACATTTAAATTTCAAAGCATTTTCTCCTTTATTTAAGTTATAGCGATCTAGGGGCGTTCATTACATGAGGGTGATGGAAACCCTCACAACGCCCAAGAGAGACATCTCCTAGAAATGTGGGAATAGGCGTTTAGCCCTAACCTATTTAAGGAAGTGTCCTAAGATTCATGGAAGGACGAAGATACCGCTGAAAGAGAAGGATGCTCCACTTCAAGCTGGAAGGAAGGATGAGGTCGGAATTCATAGATGCTGTGAAGGAGATGGAATATCGTAGCATAATCAGCACAACTAGAGTGGAAAGCATAGGCAGATCAATAGAAGATTTAAGGAGGGGGATGAATGTATGGAGAGAGCTATCTTGATCTTCGTCGGAATAAGCCTTATCTTCATCCTCTTCTTGGTAGCCTTCGTTAAATATTTGAAGTGGGTGAACGATACTCAACAGTACCAGAGCTAAGGCCGCCAAACCTTGAGCTCTAGAGTGGCTGGGAAGGCTCTTCTGATAGAAGGTCGCGGAGAACATCGCTTAAACAGCTGTGAAAGAGGCGGCGAATCTTCTTGAGGAGAGCCTCACCCTTCTTTGTGAGTGAGTAGCACCTCCTACTCCGTCCACCCTGCCTGATCCAGACGCTTTTCAAGATTTCGTTCCTCTCCAACTCGTGGAGGAAAGGATATATTATGCTGGGCCTGAGGTTTCCCTCCTCAACTCTTTCATCAGGCCGTATCCGTGTAAGGGAGCCTGACTTAGAATCCACAGGATTATAGGTCGGTGGAGACCTTGCAGGAAGGATTCAACCACGCTGACCATGAAGACTCACTGCCTAAACATTTAGATTCTAACATATATCAATCTTTTCGAGTTTCACGGTCAGCCGGCTGACCCTCCGGAAACCTTAATCCTTTTAGAGACGTTGAGAACCGAGACCCTAACACATCTATATAAATGGGTACTAAAAATAAGGGGGAGTAAAGATAGAAACCGAATGTTGAGACTAAGGAAAACAGGGAATCCATAAACACGGCGGTAGGGGATGTTAAGTTGAGTGAGATCAGCGAAGAAGACCTGATCAGAGCGACTCTTAGAGGGTTAAGCCGTGCCATAATACTTTGGCTTGTCAGTCAGAGACCCATGTCAGGCTACCACATAACTAAGGAGATAACAAGGTTGACCGAGAGAAGATTCACGTCCGGGACGATCTATCCACTCCTTTACGAATTGGAGAGAAAAGGTTTCATAACTGGTAAATGGACGGAGAAGGGGAGAAGAAGGATCAAATACTACTCCATAACAGAGGAGGGAGAAGAGATGCTAGGAAAGATTCGGAGGCTCCTCGAGAAACCCTTAAGAGAGATTCTTCAGAACTTTTTAGGAGGGGAAGCCTGAGTAAACGTCTCGGTTAGACCTTTTCTATGGGCAGACCGACCTCATCGAGAATCTCCATTAACTTGGCCTTATCGGAGCCTCTAATCCCAGAACTATCTTCTCAACCTTCTCAACTGTTCTCTCGACGCAGTGTTTTAAGACCTCTAAGTCGACGAGTTGAACGGCGTACTTCGGTATGATGTGGCCGAAGGCGATGTCGCCTGTGAGAGCCAACTTCGTAAACTTCCGGTTGTAGTGAAGCCCGCCGATCCCAAGGGCCGTTGGGTAACTCTCTTTGGACGTAGCCGCCGCCATAGCTGCCTCGGCTACAGCTTTAGCGGCTTTCAGGTCCCTCCACTGAACCTCGGAGCTGCCTAACTCGACGAAGACCGTCGGCACATCTAGGGATGGACCGTGATGCGTACATTCATAGGAGACCTCGTAGTCGAGGTTCATCCTCTCCTTGTCAAAGGCCAGCTCCTTCAAGGCTTCCTTCATAGCGCTGGCGGGGGCTATCGAGACCTTCCTCGGGATTCCACCCATCTTGGCTGGACCTATGT
>LUCD01000008.1 GCA_001593925.1 Candidatus Bathyarchaeota archaeon B26-1 | reverse complement strand
CCTTAATCTTCTTCTTCAGCATCTCCAAGTCTACGTCTATGTCGGATGGAAACACCCTCACCGAGATGAGAACCCTTGCCATCTGAGAACTCTCCTATCGGCTCTTCTATGAGAAAACCGACCGGTATTTAAGGTTTCCGTTAAACAAGGTAGTTGGAACATGGAGAACTTAACCCTTAAAAGAAAATAATTTTAAGGAGGTCTTTATCAAGACTAAGTAGCCGATGGTGAGGGTGATGGTAGAGAAGAGATGCGAGGACGACCTTCTGGAGAAGATTAAAGAGGCTATCGTGAACCTTGACATCGATAACATTCAGAAGCTCTGCAAGGAGGCTGTGGATGCTGGAATCCCAGCCTACAAGGTTGTGACCGACGGCATGGCCAAGGGCATGGATATAGTCGGCCAGAAGTATGAGGCTAACGAGTACTTCCTAGCTGAGCTGATAATGGCCGGGGAGACCATGAAGGAGGGGATGAAGGTTCTCGAGCCGTACCTGAAGGCGGGGAAGATGAAGCGTCTCGGGAAGATAGTGATCGGAACCGTCAGGGGAGACCTCCACGATATAGGGAAGAACATAGCTGCAACCCTCCTGAGGTCAGCGGGCTTCGATGTAATTGACCTTGGCGTGGACGTTAGCCCTGAACAGTTCGTGGAGGCAGTCCGCCGGAACAGCCCAGACGTAGTCGCCATGTCGGCGCTCCTAACAACGACCATGACCGAGATGGAGAACACGATCAAGGCTTTGAAGGAGGCGGGACTCAGAGATAAGGTCAAGATAATCATAGGGGGAGCCCCGATAACCCCTGAGTACGCGGAGAAGATAGGAGCCGACGCCGCGGCGAAGGACGCCGTCGATGGAGTGAACATCTGCAAGTCTTGGGTTTCTAAGAAGTAAAGCGTCCAGCAGGAGGAATCCTTTAAATTCTCCATCGGTACTCTCTAGTTATTTATGCTAATCTCGGCCCTCCGGAAACATTAATATTTTCATGATCTTTCGTTGAGGACGTCGGGGCCCTTTCCAACGTTGTACCAAACAGTTAAAATGGAGGCTTCCATATCCCGGAATTTAACTTCTTCATGAGAGAAGGCTCCACACGAGTTTTATCATGCTGAAAAACATCTAATTAATCTGGTGTGTTTATGGAGCTGATCCGGGAAGAACAAGAGAACTTTGTAGTCTGCCCCAGCTGTGGCTACCGAGTTCCCAGAACACCGGTCTGCATCCGTTGCGGCTTCGACCTCTCCGGTTCTAAACTAACCTCGAAGCCTCCATCCGTCCCCCATGCCGCTTCAGCTCCATCCGAGGCCAGAACCGAGAAGAGGCCGGAGTCCAATGTTGGGAGGCTCCTCAACTATGTAATCTGGCGGGCTAAGATCGTCTGGCTCCTACTGGAAGGGAAGGTTTCGAAGGAGATATTCGAGAGGATATACCGCGACTACACCTCGAAGATAAACTCTTTACTGGCCAGTGAAGGAGGCGTAACGAACCTTATGGAGGCCTTTTCAGTTGTTTCGAGGTTGAGGGAGGCGAAGAGAAACCTAGACGAGCTGATGGTTCGCCACAGGATCGGGGAGGTCTCTGACAAAGAGTACATATCAAATTACACGGCTCTCATGTCGGAGTTGAGCGTCTTAGAGAGGGAGGCCGTGAAGGCCGAGTTTCAGTACAACCATCTGAAGAGGGTTATTGGTGAGTTCGTTGGGGGCAGACACTCATCGCTCAGGGAGCAGATCGAGAAGTGTTACGAGCGGCTTCCAAGGATGATCGAGGAGCAGAACATAATCGACGTGGAGATAGCTGAGACCGTGAAGAGAGACCTCGAGTTGATAATGCAGGTCTTAGAGACTTTAGGTCATGAACGAAGTGGAGGTTTAGTGGAGTCAGAAGCCGCGTTAACCCTCGAGAGGGTTCCCGGCTACCCTGAAGAAGACTTCTTCGATGAGGAGCTGATCTTCAGGAAGGTTACCTCCGTCGTGAAGGGCCACGACGACGAGATAAGGCGCATAATCAGGGCGATAAAGATGAGGGACAACGTCCTGATCATCGGGAGGCACGCTGAAGGGAAGACCGAGCTCCTCCTCCAGCTCCACAAGTGTCTGGGAGGAATCTACTTCCACTGCCACGAGGAGGTCTCCGAGAGGGAGTTGATAGCCGGCTTCAACCCGAGCGCCTTCGTGGGGGTTAACCCAGTCCACATGGGATGCCTCATGCAGATAGTCAGCGGCGAAGTTAAGGGTTTACCGATAGCGTTCATCGACGAGATAATGAAGCTCAGGCCTAAGACCCAGATCATACTCTTTGAGGCCATGAATAATAAGAGGTTCCTCAACCCTGTTGACGGCAAGACTTACTATCTTCCCCCAGAGTTCTCGGTGGTCTCCTCCAGCAACATCGAGAGCGTCGTGCAGGAGACCCCTGACATAGCCTTCCTCGACCGGTTTGGAAAGATAATCATGTGGAGGGACACTCCTGACGATGCTGTAAGGGAGATTCTCAAGCCTTACGGTTTACCCTCCCGAGTCGTCGACCTGATCCTCTGGGTTAGGCGTCAAGTAGCCGGGATGCGATACCTCGTTCCGGTCAGCATACGGAACCTCCAGAAGCTCGCGTTGGAGTATAACAGGTATAGGAGCACCTACAGGAACCCTGAAGAGTTGAAGAAACTCATCATAGACCGCCTCTTGAAGGTTAGGGTTCTCAACGTCTTCGGCTTGAGGGAGTTCGAGGAGGCGAAGAAGAAGATAGAGCAATACATCGGGGAGCGCCTCGGCGGTGTTGTTTAGGAGGGCCTCCAGCAGAGACGAGAGATACCTGATAGTTGAGGTCGTCTGCCGCGATGAGGGGGGTGAAGCCTACGAGGCCTACCTTGACGGCTTACCGGTCTCGAAGGCTTTCCTAAGCGAGGCTGAAGCCGTCGACATAGAGTCCAAAATCCTAGATGCGATCGCGTCGGGTAGGCTCACCGTGGAGAACCGTGAAACACGGGCTAAAAGAACGGTCACATCGGTCTCGGTCAGGAGGATCGGCCGCCTAATACGGGTTGAACTCCATCTTGACCGCATTGAGGGGCCTTCCATTCGGCGCTCCAAGCATGTCTGGGACGAAACTTCCCAGGGACGCGGCGCCTACGCCCCCAGAATGTTTCCCCTACCTTTGTGGAGGATGTCCCAGACGGTTAAGGAGTACGTGGAGAACGGGAATCTCCTAGACTTCCTTGAGCTTTTGGAGTCCGTTAAGCCTCTCTCTGAGGAGAGGGGCATAGCCGAGTTCGATGGGAAGACCGTCCACCCGATATCGACTAGGACGATCTTTAGCGAGTTCAAGATTTACTCTAAGGGGTTGGTGAGTCGGCGTAGGAGGGACTGCCGCACGCTCATACTCCTCGATAGGAGCCTCAGCATGGCAAACCCTTGGTCAGTGTGGGACGAGATTCCGAAGATGAGGATCGGCCAGTTCTTGGTAAAAATCATCGAAACCGTCCATTTCAACAATCACATCTTCAGTTTTGGTAGGGATGTCCGCGAGGAGGATGATCCTTACAGGGTCAAGCCGGTCGACGGCGAGACGAGGCTCGACTTAGCCCTGAAGGAGGCCGACCTCTACAGTCCCGAACGCCTCATCGTGATAACTGATGGGAGACCTATCTACTCGACCGACGCCTCCGTCATGGAGATGAGTCAGGAGTGCATATATAGGCTTGACTCCCTAGCCCATTCAGGGATAAAAATCTTGATAATTATGCTGGGTCGAGACCCGGAGATGCTGATGTTCTATGAGGAGCTTAGTGAGAACCCGAAGGTTTCCTTGCTCGACCTCTCAGCTGAGAACCACGGCCTGATCAGGATGGTGTACGCGGTCTCAAGGTACGTATACGGGTAGACCGTCCCTTATGGTACTCTTAATACGTATCCTTTATATGTATCCTCACCATTAAAATTATACAAGTATGTTTTGATTAGAAAAATTTATATTTGATTATACATGTATAAACATTGGTGTTGAAGATGGGAGTTCTCTCGGTGAAGAGAGGTGACATCACGTATCAGCTTCGTAAACGGCTGGTAAGGAGCCTCATGGACGTGTTTATCCTCGACGAGCTGAGGGATAGGCCCCTAAGCGGATACGACATAACCCTGCTGATCCGTGAGAACTTCAACTTCCTGATAAGCCCCGGCTCGGTCTACTCAGTCCTCTACTCCCTAGAGAGGGAAGGCTTGATAAGGGGTTTCCCTAGAGGCAGGAAGCGAATATACAGACTCACGAGTAAGGGTGAGAGAGCCCTACACACTGTACTCAACATGAACAGGAGAATTCTACTCCTCATCTCAAGAATCTTGCCGGAAGAAGACTCTGAAGACCTGAACACTAGATTCGCTTACGAAACTTTCAAAGAGGACTCATAAGGGGTTTGTCGTGGGCGCCTGTGTTCCGCGCGACTAACACTCAGCCTCACAGACGAGCGGGCTCGCTCTTCTCGGCCGGGCTCTCTCACACGCGGATTTTCTGACGCCCACGCCCGCCGTGTCCCACCTTTGGGTAAGCCCTCCCTCATCGTTGGAAGTCTTCATCCTCCTCGGTCGGGTCCGTCTAGGTGGGTTCCTCCCTTTCGGAGGAGGTTTTCTCGGCGGGATTTCTCCAAATAAAGAGGAGCGGTCAATTAAGATAAACGTTTTGGATTCCGCGTCTACAAGAGCATCCTGATCTCATCTAGGTTTATCTCGATGGCTGAAGCGGGGTTTCTGAGCTTCCAGTTCTCGAGGACCTGCGGGTGTATCTCTCCTATCAGCCCTACCTCTCTGCCCTCAGCCGTGATCTTACCGGCTCTTCCGTCGATGAAGCTGCCGTGTTCAGTCTCCTCAATCTCGTATTGGATGGAGAGGCTCGTTAGGAGGGCGTCCAATACAGCCTTCGCCTCCGCGAAGTTCGCGTTTGAGTGGGTGGTGACACATGCTAGCTTCTCGACGTCGCGGGTCATGTTCTCAGCCTCTTCATCCCTGACGATGCAGTATCCAACCTCGAAGACCCTCTGCGGATACTCGACGTGAACGTTTCGGCTTAGAAACTCCATCAGGCTAGGCAACAGCCAGTTCCTGAGGCAAGTAAAGTATTGGATTCTCGGGTTCTCAACCTCAACTATGCTCTCAGGCTCAGGGTTTAGGTTCATCTTTCCGTAGAGGCTCTCCGGATTGCTCATGGTGAATGATAGAACCTCTTGGAAGCCGAGGCCGACCATGACTTCTCGGACGGCTTCTCTGAGCTTACATGCGGGGGCTTTACTCCCAACCGTTGGGAGTCTAGGCCACCTCGGTTCTATACGGTTATAGTCGTAGGCTATGGCTATGTCCTCCACGACGTCTATCGGGTGCATCACGTCGATGCGATAGCATGGCACCTCAACCTCAACCCTCGAGCCTTCCACCCCGAGAACACCATAACGCGCCCTCTCAAGCATCTCCTTAACCTCAAGAGGCTTCAGGTCCAAGCCGAGGACCCTACGTATATACTTCAAGTCGATGGTGAGCCTCCGCGTCTCCAGGCGGGGCGTAACAACGTCCTCGAACCCCTCGTATGGGTAGTGAATCTTAGCTGAGCGGATGCGGCCTCCCCTGTCGGCTAGGGCCAAGGTCACGTTCATCAGGGTGTTGAGAACAGTCTCGAAGGAGGTTCCGGTAACCTCAACTAGGATGTTCCGGGTCTTCTCCGTTATCCTTCCGAGGTCGTTCGAGTTTATGATTGGGGGGAAGGAGAGAACCTTGTCGGCTGAGTCCATGAAGATCGGCCAGACGGGGTGGTGTCGAACCAGATGCCCATACTCAACTCCCTTCGGATGCCTCTCCAGAATCTCCTCTAGGGTGAGCTCTTCCTCGAACTCTAAGGGGACGAACTTGACCTCTCTGGGTTTGGCGACTCTGTAGCGTAGGGGCGGCGTAACCAAGTCGAAGTCGTAGAGGCCTATGGATGTTCTACGCCTCTGCCTCCCATACGTCTCGTCCATCTTGTCTTGGAGGCGCATAACCTGCCTGATCATTACGTCCGTGACCTCAACCCCCTCGACGACGGCGCAGGCTATGTAGGGCCTAATCTTCCAGAGCCTAGCATCAACCGTTACCTCGACGCCCGAGTCGCCCTCAACCACGTAACTCTTCAAACCCTTCTCTAAACCTAAGAAGCCCCTAAGAGCCCTCGCCAGCCCCTCTACGCACCAGAGGTCTGGACGGTTCGTGTCTTGGAGTTCTATGTGGAGTTCGTCGTCCCTGAAGAGTTTAACCTCGCCCTTAACGTAGGAGAGAATGTTGTCTAACGCCTCGACGTCCCTCGCAAGGTCTAAGCCCAGCAGGTCGAGGAAGTCTCTATAGTCAACCTCTATCGTCGGCGTCTCAGATCACCCCTCTCCCTCTCAACCACTCCAAGTCTTGAGTGAACAGGTAGCGTATATCGTCGATGTTGGTCTTCATCATGAAGATGCGGTCAACCCCGAGGCCCCAAGCCAAGACCGGTACGTCCACCCCGAGGGGCAGGGTAACCTCAGGCCTGAAGATACCAGCTCCCCCAAACTCCATCCACCCGTAGCCTTCCCTGTACGCGTGGAGCTCCACACTCGGCTCCGTGAAGGGGAAGTATCCCGGCCTGAACCTAACCCTATCGGCCTCAGCTATCTCCACGGCGAACCTCTCCAGTATGCCTAGGAGGTCTCTAAAGGAGAGGTCCTCGCCGAGCACTATACCCTCAACTTGGTTGAACTCTGTCAGGTGGGTTCTGTCGACCACGTCAGGCCTGTAACACCGCGCTATGGCGAAGTATTTCCCCGGAATCTCCAATTCTTTACTTAGGAGAGTCCTAGCGCTTAGGGCGGTCGTCTGACTCCTCAGGACGAGTCGGCTTGCCTCGAGGGTTGAGAACTTGTAGCCCCACCCCGTAGACCCCGTCGTCCACCCGTTCTCATGGGTCTCTTTAACGTTCCTCAGAGCATCCTCGTAAGGCTTCAGGTTTCCGTAGGCCGGCTCCTTTATGAAGTACATGTCGTGGACCTCCCGAGCCGGGTGGTTCTGCGGCATGTAGAGGGCGTCGCAGTTGAAGAAGCTCAGCTCCACGATTGGGCCTGTCATCTCCTTGAATCCTAAAGCGACAAGCCTCTCCCTCAACTCGTCTAGAAACCTTAGGTATGGATGCTTCTTCCCCGGCCAGACCTTGGAGACTGGAGCCTTTATGTTGTATCTGCGAAGCCTAACCTTACGCCAACGCCCCGTGACGATCAGGTTTGGCGTGAGCTGAGTAACCTCCTCGACGACCTCTATGCCCTTCCTTAAGAGCCTCCAACCCTCATCCGTGAGCTCGAGCTCCCTAAAGGTCTCCTCATCAACCTCCAGGATTCTTCTCCCTTTCAGAAGCTTGAAGGCTTCCTGCATCTCCTCATCGAGCTCCTCAACCGTCAAGGTTCCCTCCCTCTTGAGGGAGGCTAAGAGCTTCTCGTCGGCCCCCACGGGCGGTTCAATGGGCATCCTCAAGACGCGTTCCTTCCTGTCTACGGCGGCCCATCCCTTCCGGCTTATCCACCCCAGAGCTATTGCTAGGAGCCTCTTGCTTAGGCCGGCGGCCTCGCCGGCCTCCTCCATCGGAGCCTCGCCTCCCATATCCTTCAGGGCCTTGACGAGCCTCCTCTCCGGCAGGCCTTCCTCAGCGTAGAGCATGCCCTCCTCGTTCAGCCGGATTCGCGTCACCTTCTTCTCATGAACCCTTATCAGGCCGGCTTCTTCTAGGGAGAGGGCCGCGCGCATGACGGCCGCGTGGGCTAGGTTCCCTTTCTCGGCGACCTCGTTGACCGTTGCTCTGCCGCCTAGAACCTTCAGGGTGAGCAGGGTCTTCCTCTCGTATTCGCGTAGCTCGCTCAACGTTCGATCCTCCAATCCTCAACTCTTCTGTCGGGCTGGAGAGCTGGATGCCGCCTAACTTGCGAGTGGAGCCCTCCGTGCGGAAGAAGTCTAAGGGTTCCAGCTGAGTCAACCGGGAGTTTACGGGTTCCGGGGTTTAAGTAAATTGGCGGTGCATCCCTCTCACCGTCACTTCAGTCGGAAGAGAATAGGCGTTTGAGGCCGATTTATCTTTTGTCCCTCCGCCGTTCATGTTTCAGTTCCGCTTCTCCCTCTAACCTTGAAGCCTGCAAGCTTCTCCATGGCTACGATGAGCGCTTGGGTTCCCTTCTCGCCTAAGCCTTCAGCCTCCACAGCCCTCAGCATCTGCTGGACGAGAGCCGTCCCCGGCAAGGGGAGCTTTAGGTTCGAAGCCGCCTCCAAGACAAGTCTTAGGTCTTTGAGCTGATGTCTTATCCTGAAGCCGGGTTCGAGGTCTCCCTTGATCATCTTGGGCCCCAGGTTCGAGAGCATCCATGACCCGGCCGCGCCGGCCGTCACAACCTCTAGGAACCGTTCTAGGTTTAAGCCGGCTTTGGCGGCTAATGTGAGCCCCTCGCATACGGCCTGGATGTTTATTGCGCAGATCACCTGGTTGCAGAGTTTGGTCATCTGGCCGGCTCCGTTCGGCCCCATATGTGTTATCCTCTTGCCGAGAACCTTGAAGATGGGGAGACACTTCTCGTACGCCTCTTTTGGGCCCCCAACCATTATGGAGAGTGTTCCTTTCTCAGCTCCGATGTCTCCTCCGCTCACGGGTGCGTCGAGCATGACCACGCCTTTCTCCGCAAGCCGGGACGCTATCCTCCTCGTAACGTACGGCGAGATTGTGCTCATATCGATGAGGATCAACCCTTCTCTGGCACCTTCTATCACGCCTGAAGGCCCCAAGACGACCTCCTCAACGTCGGGGGAGTCCGTCACCATGGTTATGACGATGTCTGAGTTCTCAGCAACCTCTTTCGGTGAGGATGCTCCTTTAGCCCCCGCCGAGATGAGGCTCTCCATCTTGGACCGCGTCCTGTTCCAGACGGTTAAGGGGTATCCAGCCTCTAGGAGCCTCCTAGCCATCGGCTTACCCATAACGCCTAACCCTATGAAGCCTACCCTAGGTTTAGCCTCCAAACGGGCACCTCCAAACGCTTAGGCAGATTCAAGCCTTAATAATCCCATTCAAGTTATAAAAGTGATGTTGGAAGGATGGTTCTCTACGTGCTGGAGGGGCTTCCTCCACCCTCTTTTAGGGCTCTCTCTAGGGAGTGGATCACGTTCTCTCTTCCCATGGCGACGATGTATGGGCCCATCCTTGGGCCGTGAGGCATGCCCAGCAATATTCGGTATAGGGTTCTGAAGAGCCTCTTCGGCTGAACCCCGTTCCTCCTAGCCGCCTCGAAGATCAGGTTCTGTATCTTCTCAGCTTCAGCCTCGGTCTTTAAGGCTTCGATTATGTCGCGTATGGCTTTCTCCTCGTTTCTGCTCAGCTCCACACTCGTCTCTTTGATCTCGGCGAAGTCTCTAACCCAGTTTAGGGCGTACCCTATTCTACGTTTCAGCTCCTCGGTTAACGTTAGGTCGGAGTATCCGTATCTTCTCAGCTTCTCCACTATAAAATCCGTCTCGGAGCCTTTCGGGGCGACCTTCGCTAGGTAAGTCAACAGGTTGTAGGGTATGTGGGGGCTGGGTTTGGCTGGGGGCTTCATAAGCCAGACATACTTATATAAGCCCGTGAGCTTTGCGCGTTCCTTCTCGTCTGCTATACGCTTCTTTCCGAAGTATATGTCCTCGAGCTCGTCTAGCTCATTCATGTATTGGGGTATATCCGTAACCGAGACGTTTCTTGTTCCAACGAACCTCTTCAACATGAGTAGGAGTAGGGATTGAGGCGAGCCGTACCTGAACCAGACTTGGGGCGTGAAGACGTTACCGACGGACTTCGATATCTTCCTCCCGCTCTTATCTAGGAACATCTCGTACTGGGCGTGGAGGGGAGGCTCGTAGTTGAGTATCTCCCGGCTTATCCTGTCGTTCACCCTGACGGAGTCGGCTATATCCTTCCCGTACGCCTCAAACCTTATTTTTAGGGCTCTCCAGCGGGCCGCGAACTCCCCCGCCTTCCAGCTCAGTTTTCCCTCGCCCTTCGTGTAGTCGGCCTCCCCCTCATACCCGCAACCTTCAAGCCACCGCCCCTTAATCTCCATCCCCTCACATACGTAGAGGACCTTCCCTTCCTCTGGAAGGAACTTGTAGGCTTTCGTCGTGTATATTCGGCCGCAGGAGGAGCAGACCGGAAAGTATGGAAGGACCTTCTCATACTTCTCTTGCCCCGTCTCATCCTTGACTATACGGCTAACCCTCTCAGCGTTCTCGAGTATGGTCCTTATCTCCTCGTTTAGGAGGCCGCTTCTGTAGGCTTCGACGGCTGAGATAAACCTGTACTCGATCCCGCACTCGTCTAGGGCTTCTAGGAGCAGGGAGATCATGTGCTCTCCGAAGCTGCTATGACACTTGAATGGGTCTGGAACCTCCATGACCGGGTAGCCTATGTACTTCTCTAGGGATTTTGGGAGGCCCTTCGGAACGCTCCTCAACCCGTCCTTGTTGTCGGAGAAGACTATGAACTCGGAGTTGTAGCCTTGCTCTCTGAGGGCTAAGGCGACCGCGTAGTTTCTGGCGACCTCCCCCAAACTCCCGATGTGAGGTATCCCCGACGCCGCGACTCCGCTCTCAACCCTAAGGAGGTCGAGGCTCCTGCCTAGGCGGCGTTCCCTCTCTATGATCTCAACCGCAACCTTGTCGTACCATGTTCCATGCCCTATAATCGCCCTCAACTTCAGGCCTCCGTCAGGGACTGGACGGCTGAAGAGCCCGTGAAACCCGCCTTATTCAACCGACCGCACGGCTAGATAAACCTTTCAGCTGGACGTCAGACCCGTCTTTAGGTCTTCAACCCTCTCTCTAACCCTTCTGGCGACCTCCTCCCTTAATTCTCGGTCGTTTAGGTTCGGCTCATCTATGCTGTCTAGGGCCTCGGCGAGCCCCGGGTCCCCGAGGTCCCTTATCCAGACTTGGAAGTCTCCCCTCCTCAAGTGGAACCTTATCGACTCAACGCTGATCTTCTCTAGGGTCTCGGCGAACTCTTCGAGGCTCCTCGCGTAGGTGCCTGTATATTTGCCGTAGTCGGTGTAGAAGTAGAACGCCCTCTCGGCGGGGACCTCTCTAAGGATCGTTTCCGCCCTCTCCTCCGGGGCGGCTTCTAGAGACGCTTCCCCGGCTAATCTCTTCATATGTTCAAGCCGCTCTTTTAGGAGTTCTATCCCTGACGTGAGTATGTCCCTCTCCTTGAGGTATCTCTCCTCCCCGAGTTCTCCGGCCGCGTAGTCGACCTCGATCTTGGTCAGATGCATCTCCATCAGCCGGATCGTCTTCTCGAGCTCCTCCATGTTGCGTCTAATTATCTTGAGCAAACTTCTCAGTCCACCTTCCAGTACTGTGACTTCGCTTTTAAGCTTTTTACTCCCCTCCTCCATGGTTGAATGTGAGATTACCCCCGACTCGAAGAGGCTTAGAAGCCTTTGCTGGAGGCCTCTAACCAACCTTAACCTTTCAGCTAGAAACTTGAGATACAACTCGGAGATTGAGAGGCTCAATCCTGCTAACCAACATAAATATGCTTTAGCCAACTAAAATGTGTTTAGGTGCTTATAGGAGGATCATGGCTGCAGCCGTCAGAGCTAGGGACATTAGGAAACTTACAACCCAAACCTTCCTGCTCCACCAGAAGACCTTCGCCCCGTCGAGTATACCGAAGGGTATGAGGTTGAAGAACGCTATCCAAGGATTGTAGATCGCCCCGATCTTAGCCGGCTGGCTACAGGCCAAGAAAGCCCAGAGTAGGAAGGGGGGTGAGAGCAATATGTTTACTAGAGGCCCCGCTAGGGCCGTTCTCCCGAGGATTCTTCTGTCAGCTTCACCCGTGACCATTACGGCTCCGGGCGAGATTATCTTGATCGGGCTGAAGATTGAGAGCAGAGTGATCATGGTTCCGAGCATGTTTAGACGGAACTCAGCCCATAAACCGTAATACTGCGCCGTGACCTTATGGGCGATCTCGTGCAGAATAAATATGGAAGAGAAGACCAGAGCCGAGGAGAGGAGTATTCCGATTCCCCCTATATTGAGGAAGGGGCTGTAGGGAGTTATTAGAACCGAGAGTCCAACCGCCGTCACGAGGAGGATCCCGGCGAAGAGGTGTCCGATCTCCCTGTAAGTGAACCAGAGGACCCTGCTTTCAGGCTGGATTATCCGCCGCGTGATTTCGTGGCGGCCTCGGATGTCCTCCCTAGTTACGGCGGGCTCAACATCTCTGCGTGGAAGCCAAGCCTTCCAGAGTTCTGGACACTCATGGTTCTCCGGAAGCCTATGCTCAACGCAGAAGTATCCTCCGCAGAATGGGCATTTGAATGGGAGAGGCTCCTCAGCGCCGCAGTATTGGCATTTCAACACTCTTCATCTAGGAAGGTTCTATCAGGACGGCGTTAAGGACGCCGTTCTGTCCGGGTCTAGAGGTTATACGGGCCGTTCCCAGAGGAGTCTCGATGATCGTTCCCTTCGTTATGACTCCGCGTCTATCGTAGTCCTTGTTTGCAGGGTTCTTGAGAACCCTTAATATCTTGACAGTCTCGGTTCTGCCCGTTTTCGGGTCCGAGACGTTCACTTGAGACGCGCTCAGAAGCCGAACCTTCAGGTTTCCCCCGCGTCTCCGGTCGATCTTCCTCTTAGTCTCGCCTAGAATAGTCTCGGTGGGGAAGGAACCCATCTCATACTTCCTCTTCTTCCGGTAAGGCCTCCTCCTTCCCCCCGTAGGCTTCCTCTTGTGCAGGTCACCGTGCCAGACAGCCAACTCTCAGTCTCCTCTGAACGTTTAAGAACAGGTTAACCGATAGCCAACATGAATATAAGTTTAACGCATCTGGAGATATCCTTTACTCTCGTCTCTCTGAAGCTTTCCCCCCTCCGCCTTCGGATAGGTCTTTGAAGATTTTCCTGAGCTGCCTCTTCATCTTGGTTAGGTTGTGGCTCAACCCGAAGTAGTCGGCGAAGTAGCTCGTCGTCTTCAGAACCCTCATCTCGCTCGACTTGTCGTACTCGATGAGACCCATCTCCCTCAAGTGCTTGATGTGCCTGTAGGCTTGGGAACCTCGAACCTCGGCCACCTGCTTCTGCAAGACCGGTTGGCGATAAGCTATGTACGCCAACGTCTTCAGGGGGCCGGGGGTTAGGAGAGGCCTGACGGCCAGCCTCCTAACCTTAGGCGAGTATACAGGCTTGAGCTGGAGAACAAATCTCTCATCTTCGAGTTCCAGAATCTCTAAGGCGGTTTTCCTCTTCTGATACTCCCTCATGAGTTCTCTCGCGAGCCTCCGGGTCTTCCTCTTCGACCTTACGCCGATTATGGAGCCGAGGGTCTTGAGGTCGAGCGGGCGGCCCGCCACGTAGAGAGCGGCCTCTATCAAGGCTAGTCTCCTGCTCTTCTCTTCAGCCGTCTCTGAACGTTTATGGGCTTCCTTCCCAGAAACCCCGGTTGTAGCGGCGCTCACCGGCCCTCTAATCCTCCCTTGAGGATTATGAAGATGCTCTCCGTATCCTCATCTTGCCACAGCTCAACTATCCCTCTCTGAGCCATGAAGAGGAGGGCTATGAAGGCTCTCACCTTCTCGATTCTACTTAAACCCTCCACAACCCTCGAGAAGGTGAGGAGGCTCGCCTTAGACGTATATTCTCCCACGAGGCGGAGCATCCTCTCGTAGAGCCACCTTATGATCTTCTCCACCTCTAGGAGGTACGCGGTTATCGGGTGGATGGCCTCAGCTGGAGGTGGGAGAACAGGCTTTGGAGGCCTCGCGGCGAAGAGCCTCTCGCCCCGCAACGCCTCGTCCAAGGCGTTCAAGAGGTGCTGTATCGTTGTGGTCGTCAACTCGTAGCGGATCGGCAGAATTAGAGGGGGCGGAACGAAGTCCGTAACGGGTTCGACTTGCCTCGGGGGCTCCTCCAACTTCAGGAGAAGCCTAGACTTCATCAGGTGTATGCTGGCTGAGGAGTCCAAAGCGACCCCCGAAGCCCTGAAATCCACCTCCCGCCTCTTCTCCATCTCATCCAAGAAGAGGGAGAGAAGAAACGCCACATCGACATCCCATGGGCGAATCCTCTCCAACCTGTTGAGATCGAAGAGCACGCTCAGAGGTGGTCTAAGATACCACGGCTTCCCCATAGAACAGGCCCCCTTCAATGAAAGTAAATATTAAGCGTAGAGTCCTAATAAGGGTTTTATAAGGGAAAAACATCATTTTGCCGCCTTGAGGAGAGAGCGGAACCGCGGAGAAATAGACCGAAACATGACAAAAATTAGAGAGAAAATTTTCAGTTTTCCACGCAAATGATGTTAAACGAAATAACATGTAGCCTTCAAGCCCTGTCAAAGCGTAAACGACATGCGACCCCAAGTAACCTGCCTGCCATAAAGGATTAATTATGGAAACCCGATATTTCGTTTAGGTTCCTAGACTCTGAACCTGCGGCGGCCTTAAGGTTAAGGAGGGCCTCTCGTGAGGGGAATCGAAGAAGCCCTCGTCAAGAGGACCCTAGAACGTTTTGGGGATAGAGTAACCTTTGCTTCGATGTTCGGCTCCTACGTTAGGGGTGAAGATGATGCCCACAGCGACCTAGACGTGCTTGTAGTCTGTCGAGATTGGGAGGCTGGGTCCCTGCTGAACGCGGCCTTAACGAGGCTGGGCAGGAGGATCGGCCGCAGAATCCACGTGAACATCTACCTTCAGAACAGCCTAGAGGAACGGTTGAGACGCCACGACTATCTGATAGCAAGCATGCTTGAGGACTCGGTTCCCATCCTAGGCTGGAGAAACCTCGAAGAGGCTAGGAGCAGAGTCCTAAACGGGTTGCCGGACGGCGAGTCGATAAGTTTCAACAGAGCTATGGGCTGGAGAATCCTCACCAGAACAAAGAATCAACTGAAGAGATACATTGAGGCGTACCAACCGTTAACGGCTGCGAAGGAACCACTTAGGGGGAATCTGCTGAGAACATTAGAGGACTACCAGGTTGGTTTGGGATACTTAACCGCAAGTCTGGAGATGGAGCGTCTAGGGAGAGCTGTCACCTTCAGGCGATTGTTGAGTTTGGACTCCGGCCTCCCCTTGAAGAACCTCCTAAATGTTGAGAGGAGCCTAAGGAGAGGGTGGGAAGCCCCGTCTCTCCGAAATCCCATATTGGGAAGCCTGGCAGAACTTAGAAGGCTCACAGCTGGGTGGAATACTTATCCCGCCAGATTCCTGAGGAGCCCATGATGGGGGAAGCGTTAGGTGGTTCCTTCCTCCCAGCTGGACACGTACCGCTTCTGCTCCTCACTCATCTCATCAATCTCTATGTTCATGCCTTTGAGCTTGAGCTTCGCAACGAGTTCATCTATCTCCTTCGGGACGTTGTAGACCGCCGGTGGGAGCCTCGGGTTCTTAACTATATGCTCGACGCATAAGGCTTGGTTGGAGAAGGACATGTCCATGACCTCGGAGGGGTGGCCCTCGGCGGCCGCCAAGTTTACGAGCCTCCCCTCGGCGAGCAGGTAGAGCCTTTTCCCGTCTTTGAGGGTGTACTCCTCTAGGTTAGGCCTTATGGTTCTCTTCTTCTCTGAGAGTTTCTTTAGGTCGGGTAGGCTTATCTCGACGTTGAAGTGGCCGCTGTTCGCTATGATGGCTCCATCCTTCATCTTGAGCATGTGTTCACCCCTTATGACGTTTATGTTTCCTGTTGCGGTCACGAAGATGTCTCCTATCTCGGCGGCTTCGCTTAGGGGCATAACTGTGAAGCCGTCCATAACTGCTTCTAAGGCTCTCAGAGGGTTGACCTCCGTCACAACGACGTTCGCACCCATGCCGCGCGCCCTCACGGCTATTCCACGTCCACACCATCCGTATCCGCAGACGACGAACCTCTTCCCAGCCAAGAGAACGTTCGTGGATCGGACTATCCCGTCTATGGTGCTCTGACCGGTTCCGTAACGGTTGTCGAAGAGATACTTCGTGTAGGCGTCGTTCACAGCTATTATCGGATACTTCAAGGCGCCTTGTCGGCTCATAGCCCTAAGCCTTATGACCCCTGTCGTCGTCTCCTCGGTTCCACCCTTCACTCCTTCAAGGACTTCCACGCGTTCCTTATGGATGGTCGTAACCAAGTCTGCTCCATCATCCAGCGTAACCATGGGTTCGTGATCGATAACCCTGTTCACGCACCAGTAATACTCATCCGGGGATTCGCCTCTCCAAGCGTAGACGTGGACCCCCATCTCCGCCAAGGCGGCGGCGACCTCGTCTTGGGTTGAGAGCGGGTTCGAGCCGCAGAGGGCGACCTCGGCTCCCCCAGCCTTCAAGACTTCGACTAGGACCCCCGTCTCTTTGGTGACGTGGAGGCAAGCGCCGATCTTAACGCCTTCAAGAGGCTTCTCCCTGCTGAAACGCTCCATTATCTGGTTCAGAACGGGCATGTGCGCGCTGGCCCACTCTATTTGGAGACGACCCTTCTCGGCAAGCCTGATATCCTTAACCTTAAACTCGTCCATCCCTCAGCCTCTCCTCTTTCGGAGGGAGATATCTCCATCGGCTTCTTTTAATGTTCCTCCTAAGCCGTCACGTGAGGTTTAGGTTGCGCATTATCCTCCTCAGGTCGGCCATCGCGGTATCGGCCTTTAGGGGCTCTCTCTTGAGGCATGAGATTTGTAACCTCTCGTCGAACCTCACGGCCCCGTCTATCTTTAGGTTCAGTCGAGCGGCCTCCTCCATTAGGGGCTTCTCGGTTTCCTCCGTAACCTTGTTGGCTACGACCCAGAACCTCTTCCCTAAGGTTGAGGCTATATCCCTAAGTAGGGCCGCGGCCTCTAAGGATTCGAGGGTTGGGTCTACAACGGCAAGCATGGAGTCGCAGGCATCCTCGACCCTTCTACCCACATGCTCGACCCCCGCGTCGGTGTCGACCAGAACTATCTCACCTTCCCTCAGAACGAGGTTTCCGAGGAGTATCCTCGTCAGTATGTTGAAGGGGCATGCGCATCCTTCGCCGTACTCCCTGACCTTCCCTATTGTGAGGAGGCCTATGCCTTCAGGGGAGAATGACACGTACTCGGGGGGCAGAAGATCGAGCCTCACGCCCTCCTTGGCCATGGATAGGGCCTTCGCTATGTCGGGTTCCATCCTCTCAAACTCCTCCTCTTCCCTCTTGCCCCCGACGAACTCGACCAAGGGCTTGGGGGGAGACGCGCCTAAGAAGGCTGGGAGAAGGATGTTAGACTCGTCGGAGTCGACTATGTACACTTTTAGGTTCTCCGAGAGTATTCTCCCCATCAGAACCGTCAACGCTGTCTTGCCTGTTCCTCCCTTACCGCAGACCATAACCCTCATAGATCATCGACCACCCAAATCTATAACGGCCCTTTTTATAAAAGTCATCGGTCAACGAGAACCCGCAGAGCTGAGAGGCGAAGGGGTAACGGTTCGCTGTCAATCAAGTCTGCTCCATAGATTTAGTGTTCTAAAGTATAGTATTATAAACATCGGCGGGAAAAATAAGATCGGGGGAGACTATGGGATTTCTATCCATAAACACTGCTGATTTCTTCATGGACGTCTACAATCTTATTCCTATAGGCAATCCTGTAGGAGGACCGAGTATAGGAGACGTCTTTTTGATTCCGGTAATCTTTACGTTCACTTTCACGATTGAGGGAGTCGGTCTCAAGTACTTGCTAAGAAGAATCTTTAATGTGAGGCTTGAGATCATCCAAACCCTAGCTCTGGCTTTCGTCCTAAACTTGGCGACGTTCTTCGCCGGCAACTTCATCTTATTTCCCCTCTTATTACCCTACTTCGGCACCGGAACACCCATCAACGTGAGAAACCTAAACCTCCTAACCTTTCTCTCTTGGTTTATTCCCCCCGCACTCTCTGCAGGTTTTTTCGTCGGCCTCTTCACGGGGATATTTATTTGGACAAAAAAGAAAGGCTGGACACCTCAGGGATATACCAGAGGGTCTAAGCGGGCCTCGGAGAGATCGTTGCCGGGAAGCCTAGACGCGAGAGCGATGAGGAACGCATAATCTCCATGAACCTGGATTAGCCATAGAGGATATGGCTACGGCTATAATGATCTACGAGAAGGCCGAGAAGAAAGGGGTAGGGGTGTGGCTACCCCTCTAAAAAGGAAAAAGATGCTCCTTCGGCAAACTCGCCTCTTCCTTAACTGGGCAGTAATTTTTCTTTGGCGGAGAAAAAGGGAGCTTACTCTCCCCTGACCAGTTCTATATCGCCAAGCGAGTCCACATACTTCTTGTACCAGGGCTTAGCCTTCTCCTCGACGATGTCGACGATCTCGTTGAGCCTCTTAACGCCGACAGTTGAGAGGAACTCTTCTCTGTCAGGGGCCTTGACGAACTCCTTCCATATGGCTCTGCCGCAGAGGAAGCCTGAGGCTCCCGCCTCAAC